>PMDT01000017.1 GCA_003154555.1 Spirochaetaceae bacterium | reverse complement strand
GGATGCGATGGTCACCGACTGGTCTGTGCTGAAGTTGCCGTAGAGCGGGCTGAAGGTTGGCGAGGCCGCCCGGCCCCCGGTCTGCGACGGATTGGGGCAGGCGACGAGCAGGAGGGCGAGGGCAAGGAGCGCAAAGGTTTTCACGGACGATCCACTCAATTCCATATCCGAGCGATATCCCCCCGAGCGGTACTGCTATAGTCCGTGAAGCTTCCGCCGATGAGGAACCTGCCATCTCCTTGCTCCACCAGCGAGTCCACCAAGCTATTTGCTCCGGCCCCTGTCGCGAGGAAGCCGGTATCCAGGCTGCCGTCGGCATTCAGCCGAGCGAGATGCCCACGGCTTGTGCCATTGTAGGATGTGAAACTCCCACCGATCAGGATCTTGCCGTCGCTTTGCACCGCAAACGACTGAACGGGGAAATTCGCTCCTGCGCCCACCAGGAAGCTCGCGTCCAGGCTGCCGTCGTTGTTAAGACGCGCGATACTCATTCGAGGGGTAACGTTGTACTGCGTGAAGCTGCCGCCGATGAGAACTTTGCCATCGTTTTGAACCGCGACCGCGTTCACGATGCTATCCAGCGCGGTGCCGGTGGCGAAGCCTGTGTCCAGGCTGCCGTCTGCGTTCAGCCGCATGACGTACCTTTCCTGGGTAGATATGTAGCCGGTGAGGTTGCCGCCGAGAAGGACCTTGCCATCGTTCTGCAGGGCGACTGCATACACGATGTCATCCAGTGCCGCGCCGTTCGCGAAGCTCGCATCCAGGCTGCCGTCCGTATTCAGTCGCGCAGCGTATTTCTGGGACAGGCTGTTGTACATAGTGAATTGTCCGCCAATGACGATCTTGCCGTCGCCTTGAACCGCAATTGCATATGGCGCGCCGTCCGCCCCGACACCCGTGGCGAAGCTCGTGTCCAAGCTGCCGTCAGTATTCAGTCGCGCAATGCACCCCCGAGGGGTACCGTCGTAGTGAGCGAAATCGCCTCCGATAACTATCTTGCCGTCTTTTTGCATTGCGATCGAGGTCACATCGTTGTCCGGCCCGACGCCCGTGGCGAAGCTCGTGTCCAGGCTGCCGTCGGCACTCAGCCTTGCGATGTACCTACAAGGGGTGCCGTTGTAATGGGTGAAGATCCCACCGATGACGATCTTACCGTCATTTTGTGTCGCGACCGAGAAAATATTGCCATCCGCACCTGACCCTGAGGCAAATCCCGCATCCAGCGTCCCTGGGTAGTGAATCGTGTAATAGGCGTGTGTCACCGCGGAGTCGCTCATGCCTGCCATCACGGCAATGGACTTGATAGTCATGCTCGTTCCGTCGCCCGCCACAGTGATGGGGCTGCCGTAGGTCGCGGATGCCGTCGTGGGGTCGGTGCCGTCGGTCGTGTAATAGATCGTCGCACCTGTTGTGGAGGATGCGATGGTCACCGACTGNNATTGGGGCAGGCGACGAGCAGGAGGACAAACGCGAGTGCCACAAGGGTTGCGCGGAGCACGTCAATTTCCCAGGGTCGCAAGCGAGGCGGTGGGGATCCAATACACGTTGAAATGTACCTGCTGGTTGTACGACAGGAGCTGGGAGAAGTACATCCGCGCCTGCCCGCCGACATACTCTTCTGAAAGGAACTGCAGGTTTCCAAGCGCGAATGTTGCAAGGAGCGCCCCATCGCGGTCGTAGAGCCGGCCCGTGCCTCCTTCAGTGGAGAAGAGCTGACCGGTGCTCAACATCGCATCGATGCGGTGGTCGATGGGAATCTGCACGAAGGGATAGACGCCCGAGTTCGGCGGATCCTCCGCCCATCGATAACAGACCCAATGACCCCCGTCCTGCCACAACGCGAAGCTGGCGTTGGGGTGGCGCGCCGGGTCGCCTGCCTGGTTCTCGTCATAGAAATACTGCACCTGCGTACTACCTGGCGGTATGAAACTCAGCGCGTAGGGATATCCCGAGCTGCGAAGTGAGGAAAGAATGATTCCGGCCGAGGATGCGGGGCTCTGGAACTCGACGAAACCGGGGCCCGCCGTCTGCCGCACGAGCCAGAACTCGTTGTCCTGCGCGCCGCTTGTGTCCGCGTCGAATGAAGCGCCCATCAGCAGACCGGAGAAGCCGGTTTGTGTCTGGATCAGGTGGCTGGGAGAAGAGATCCCGGGAAATAAAAATGTCGGCGGACTTCCAGCTTGGACTTCAAACTGGGCGAAAGTGTCGTTTGCAACCGGATCGAGAGAATCGAAGGTCTGGATGGACAGCCATGCATTGAATGCCGGGGTATCTTTCGTCGGCCAGGCAACCCAGGAAGGCATCGGCGGAGCCTGATTGGGGATGCTGACGGAGCTGAACCCATAGTCGCGCAGAATGCCCGAGCTTGGGTCAAGGCTCACCGCGCGGACGATCGTCTGCGCGCCATTTTCCGACACGACGAATCCCGTCCCGTAGTCGAACCCCGTTGTCGTGAGCCGGGGATAGAAGCCCACTATGGTCTCAATGGAATCGGTGAACAGGTCCACGGACACGGGACTGGGGGTGTCCTGCGTCAGCTTCGCCACTGTGCGCGCCGACTCGGTGAGCCCGGCGTCATAGGGGACGGGAGAGCATGACACCAGGAACGCCGCCGCAGCCAGGAGGAACAAATCCCGCTTCATAGCTGCCACCTGAAGCCGGCGCGAAATGAGAGGAGATTGAACCCGACGCCTGATGTGAACAGCCAGCCCGGGGGAGCGTTGCCCGGTCCCAGCGCGGCCTGCAACAGCAAGGGAACGGCGGTGAAGTATGCTGCCGGCGCGTACTCGAGGAAAAAGCTCCCCCGCTCTGACAGAGCGAGCTCCCCTCCGACCATGGCTTTCACCGCAAAAGGCGAGAGAGCATCAAGGGAAAGGGGGGACTGGAGGGGGCTATCGATCCTCACGGAGACGCCGAGCATCGTATATGCACGGATGAGGCGCGGCTGGAACGGCAGATAGATCCCTGCCTGGAGCGCAACATCCGTCACCGGTGCGCTGGAGAAGAGCTCTGCAGTGCCCAGCGAAACGCCGACCAGGTAGGACGTGACCTGCAGCTCGATCGCGACGATCCCCGGCAACGGAGACCAGGACAGCCCTACGCCGGGGTAGGCCTGGTCCTGCAGGGAAAAATCGAGTGCCCAGGATGAGATCGGGTGTTGCTCCAGCTTCACGACCCGGTCCCCCGAGACGAAGATTGACGAGCTGACGACAGAATGCCCGCGCAGCCGCGCGTGCAGCGTGTACTCCCGCGGCACCGGCACGTCACGGGAGGCTGTTCCGTTTTCGTCGGCAACAAGCGCCGGCGAGCCCAGGCCGTCAATGGTCGTTCCCGGTATCGCCGCGATGGTCAATCGCGCCAGGCGTGCGCCTTGCGGAGAAGCGACGGTCTGTACAAAGTGATAGTGACCTGCCACGGGTCGCACGATCTCGTCCCAGGGCTCCAACGCAAGGTCCAGGGCCGACTGCCATTCCCCTCTGCTCACGGAAATGTCCATGACCATGGAACTGGAGATGAGGTCGAAGGATTTCACGCCGAGCTTCAGCGCAGTCCAGCTCCCCGAGGCTGCGACGGACAGCCAGCTGTCGGCGCCGGCGCCTTTGGCTGCCTGCTCCAGCGCCGTTTGAGAAACGTCCGCCGGGCTTCCCGGGGATTCGACCACGACGACCTCACTTGTCGCCTTCTGTACCTGCATCAGGATCGACCGGGAGAGAAGCTGTATGTCGTTGGCGGCAAGGGTCGAGTTGCCAGCTCTTGTGACGACAAGGAGAAGCCGGCGCGCGGCCTGTCCGTCCGGTGGGCCGGCGTCCTGGGCGCCTGCCGAAAACACGACGACAAGGAGCATGGCGCAGACAGCCCCGGCAGATTTCATCGATCCCATCATCTTTCCCTAATTCTGTTGAATGGCACCCCGGATGTCAATGATTTCGCGCTGCTTTCACCTGTATATTGTAGCACTTTTGATATATAGTACTGGTAAGACTCAAAGAGGAGTGGAGGATGTCTTTGATCGCGCGTTCCCGTATCCGCGGGGTCGCCGGCCTCATTGTTGCACTCGCGGTACTGGCAGGTTGCCAGATGACGGCAACGCAAACCAGGTCTATATGGGCGAATCCCGTCGGCTGGTCCTATGTCGGGCAGCCGGGGTTCTCTCCAGGGAGCGTCGGGGCCCTCACCATGGCTTTTCAGCCGTCCGGCGGTGGANNCGGTTCGTTCTCCGCGGGCGACATCGATACTCCGAATCTCGCTTTCTGGAATGGCATGATCTTTGTCTCATTCAAGGACAACGCAAATGCGGGCAAGGTGTCGGTGGCGTACTACAACGGAGGTTGGGGCTACCTCGGGGCGCCCGGGATTACCCCGAACCCGGTGACCGACAACACGCCTCTGGTTATCAGCCCAAGCGGTCATGGATACATCGCATTCTGGGACAGTACCGTGTCCCACCTCGGCGTCATGGACTGGAACGGCAGCAGCTGGAATTTCTTCCCTGATTTTATTCGCGGGCACAGTATCTCCGCGGGGGGGGCGTGGCAGATCACGATGAATGTCGACCCCAGCGGCATCCCATCAGTTGCATATTCGGACGGTATGCAGGGCAATAATGCCACGGAAATGTTCTATGATGGAACCAACTGGGTGCCGCGGGGACTTCCGGGCTTCGCCCCTTTTTCGGTTTGGAACCTGCATTCGGCGGTCTCCCCCTCCGGCACGCAGTATGTCGTGTTCACGCAGGCCGGATCGGGCAATAAGCCGTCGGTCATGCAATACAGCCCCTCGCTTGGAACCTGGTCCTTGGTCGGTCCGCAGGGCATTTCTCCCGCGGACACTTTCGGTGGCGTGGTGATAGCCGTCGATTCTCAAGGGACACCCTATGTCGCTTTTGTGGACGGGACGAACAATAACCGCGTCACGGTCATGAAATTCGACGGCACGCAGTGGAATGTCGTCGGGCAACCCGGCTTCACGAACGCGTCGATCGATTACCTCACGCTCGCCATCGGCCCCGGGGACGTTCCCTATGTCGCGTTTCGCGACACCTTAAACGGAAACAAGGCCTGCGTGATGGCCTACCAGTAGCCGCGCGACTCTTCGCTTCCGAACTATCCTGCGCTTGACGTCTGGCCGGGGTGCGCCTACAGTTGATGCGCCGGGCGGAGAGGCCGAGGAGCATGAAGAACCGCATTACCCTGGGTCTCCTGATCGACCAGCTCGTTTCCGGATATGCGCGGCAGATCATTGACGGAGTTTCCATCGGGAGTCGAAGCCTGGACGCGAACCTCATCGTGTTTTCCGGCAGGATCCTGGGAACGCCGATCGGGCACGAATACCAGAGCAACGTCATCTTCGACTACATCACCCCGGGGTCCATCGACGCGCTTGTGATGGCCACCGGGACCCAGGGGTCCTATCTCACCTATGAGCGCATCGTCACGCTGCTCGCGCGCTTCGAGGGAATACCGCGGGTGAGCATCGGCATCAAGATCGAAGGGGTGCCCAGCATTTTCACCGACAACAGAGCGGGAATGCGCTCTGCAATGGAGCACCTTGTCGATGTGCACAAGCCGCGCAGGGTCGCCTTTCTCAAAGGCCCAGAGCTGAACAAGGAAGCACAGGAGCGATTCGCGACATACAGGGACTTTGTGCGGGCGCGAGGCCTCGAAGAGGACCCCGCGCTGTGGATAGCCGGGGACTTCACGCGGGCCGGCGGGCGGCGGGCGCTCGCGGAGCACTTCCAGCGCCACGAAAAGCTTGATTTCCAGGCCCTGGTCGCCGCAAGCGATGAAATGGCAATTGGCGCGCTGGAAGAGCTCCGCGACCGGGGCTTCTCCGTTCCCCGCGATGTCTCTCTCATCGGCTTCGATGACATCCCCGATGCCCAGTTTGTCGCGCCTGCCATCACGACGGTCGGCCAGCGCCTGATCGAGCAGGGCAAAACAGCCGCGACCCTGGCCGCGGAACTCGCCCGGGGGAACGCCGCGCCCATGGAAATGGTGCTGCCACCCCAGCTCGTGTTGCGGACTTCATGTGGATGCCTCCCACGGGCCGTTATCGCCCTCGACTCCCTGCCCACGCGCCCCGGGCGCGCCGGAGGCGCGCCACGAAGCGCGGTCGAGATCGTGGACAGCTGCCTCACGGGGATCACGCCGCGCCTCCCCGAACATTCACCAGACGCGGTCCGGCGCGCACTGCTGCGGCTGGCGGAGAATGCGGGCACCGAAGCGTTCCTGGAAAGCTTCCAGGAAATCCTGAACGACGAGATCGCCGGAGGGATCGATCTTGCCGCATGGCAGACCCTGATCACGGCACTCCAGGCGGAGCTGCTTGCGGCGGCGCGGTCACGGGACGTCGTGGAGACGTTGCAGACCTGGTTCGAAAAGGCGCTCATGCTCCTGTCCGATTCGCTGCGCCTTGAGCAGGGCAAGCACTTCAGCGACCTGCTCCGGCATCTTGCGCTGCTACGCCGCGTCACGGAGCGCCTTGCGTCGGGCGCCTCCATGCGCGAGCTCATGAGCGATCTGGCAGACGAGCTCACGCTCCTCGACATCAGGACATGCTTCATCGCCTGCTACCCCGGGGGGAAGCGTCATCGGCGGGAGGACGCCTGGACCGTCCCGGATCGTGCCGAAGCGACCCTCGCGTGGGTGGACGGAAAACCCGCCGCCGTGGAGGAGAGCGACAGGGCCTTTTCGCCTGCGGAAGCGTTCCTGCCGCCTCGTTTCCTGCCCCAGGAGCGTCGTCGCACGCTCATCGCCATGTCGACATTCTTCCGCGAGGACCAGATCGGCTATATCGTCTTCGAGCCCGGGCAGCGCGACTCCACGATCTACGAATCATTCTGCGTGCAGCTGAACAGCCTGCTCAACAGCTCACTGCTCTCCACCGCGCGCCAGCGCGTGATCGACACCCTGGAGCGCGAGCGCGCGCTGAGCGCCATCCTGATGGATACTCTCCCCGACCATATCTACTTCAAGGACGAACGCAGCCGTTTCGTGCTCGTCAACAAATCCATGGCGGGCGCTCTCAGCCTGGGCGATCCCTCCCAGGCCATTGGCAGGACGGATTTCGACTTTTTCGCGCCGGCGCACGCGCAGCCTGCCTTTGACGCCGAGCAGGCCATCATCCAGTCGGGCACTCCGATCATCGACGTCGAGGAAAAGGAGACGTGGCCCGACGGTCACGAGACGTGGGTGGCGACCACCAAGATGCCGCTGCGCGACGCGCGCGGCCGCATCATCGGCACGTTCGGGCTCTCCAAGGACATCACCGAGCACCGTCGCGCGGAGGAGAGGATCCTGCGGCTCGCCACGCTCGTGGAGTCCGCGCGGGAGGCGATATTCGGCGTGGACATGGAGGAGCTTGTGACGAGTTGGAACAAGGGGGCGGAGGAGGTTTTTGGTTACACCGCCGAGGAAATGCTCCGCAAACCCGTCGCGGCCCTCATGAGCCGCGACGGGCAGGAGGCAACGCGGCCCTTCTGGGAGAAGGTGAAAGAAGGCCGGGAGGCGCAGCTCTTCGAGGCGAGCGCCCGCAAACGGGACGGCACGTCGATTGCCGTCGCCTGCGCGCTCGCCCCGATTCGTGACCCGGATGGACGGACCGCGGGGGTTGCCGTGATCGCGCGCGACATGACGGAAGAAAAGTCGATCCAGGCCCGTCTCATCCAGGCGCAGCGCCTGGAAAGTCTTGGCACCCTGGCCGGCGGCATTGCCCACCAGTTCAACAATATCAACACGGTCGTGAAGGGCTACCTGGACATGCTGCGGGAAGCTCCCGGTCTCTCCACCGTCGCGCGATCATTCGCCGATGAAGCCTTGAAGGGCGTCGATCGCCTGGTCGACATCACGGCGCAGCTCCAGGGGCTCACCGTCTCCTCTGAGCCGGGAAGCGAGACGTGCCAGTTGAATCTCCTCATCGGACTGCTTCTTCGCGTCTTCGAGAGGAGATTCGAAGAGATGAGCGTGAAAGTCGTTCTCGACATGCCCGAGACGCCGCCCGTCCGCGTTCACCGGTCCCGTGCCGTGTTCGTTCTCACTTCTCTCCTGAGCAATGCGCTGGATGCCATGCTGGACCGACCCGTGCGCACCCTTTCGATACGGACGGGGACTGGACCTCACGCCGCCTTTGTGGAGGTGCGTGACACCGGCTGCGGCATCCCACGAGAGGACATCCCGCGTATGTTCACCCCGTTCTTCACGACGAAAGGGGAATTTGCCGCCGCCGATTCGCCTCAAGCGCGGGTCAAGGGAGTGGGCCTGAGCCTTTCGGTCTGCCGCAGCACGGTGTCGGAATCGGGGGGCAGGATCGAGGTCGAAAGCGAATCGGGTGTGGGTACCACGTTCCGCGTCTGGCTCCCCACGGTCGAGTGATCTCCTACCACCACTTCTCGTAGCGCGTCAGGGTCCGTGTCGCGGGATCCCACGTGCAGTAGTAGCCGCCGGCAAAGCTGAAGGCGACCAGCCCGTTCTCCGGGTGACCGGAGACCTCCAGCCGCGTCTCGACGCTGGGATCCGAAGGCGGAGGGCTGAAGCGGACGAGCGCGCGCGCATGTGCATCGTAACCGATGATGCTGTCGGTCGTGATCCACAAGGCGTCGCTTTCCAGGCCGGTTTTCACGAACTGCGTGTCGGTGTACTGCGTGTTCTCCATGATGGGCGGGCCCGGAAACTGGTTGATGAAATCGGCGTTTTTCGGGACCAGGATGAAATGGATGGCGCCTTGCGAGGTGTTCATTTCAGAGAAAGCCATCAACGCCGTATTGTTGTTGCTATCCGTGGGATTGGTGAAAACGCCCACCAGGTCGTACTGTGTCGTCCCCGAGGAGACAAGGTGCGACCTGGCCGTCTGCGCGCTCCAGTCGCCGGGATACTCGAAATAGAACAGCATTTTTGCCCCGATGTCCTCGCGGAGGGAGGACCAGGTCAGGAATGTCGGCTGTGGTCCTTCGATGGTCCAACCGCCGAGCACGACCGAGGGCAGCTTTGCGTCCGGCGTGAGCCCCGTTGCGGAGGGCGAGGTCTGGAGATTGCCGATGACGACCTTGCCGTCGGCGAGGTGGAAGAGCGGGGTGCCCCCTGTGAAGGGGATGCCCAGCGGCGGCACAGCTGCAAGATCGTCGATTGACCAGGACTGCTCGGGCTTGAGCTGCGGGGAAAAGACCAGCAGGTGCGGCAAGGAACTGTCGAAGTTCAGGCCGGAGACGAGCAGGACGAACTCGAGGTTTCCCGCCGCGATGATCGACAGCGTGAAGGAGCTCGCGGCCGAGGCAGATATGGACGATGAGAGGTCGATGCGCGCGGTCGTCTGTGCAACGTCCGACGCGAAACGGCCCTTGAAAAGCACGTCACAGGAGCTGAGGAGAAGGGCTGCGATCGCCGCGGCAGCCGCGGCACGGGCCAGGCGCCTCATCTGAGCACGATGCCAAGAGACACGACCGGGCCGTTGCTCATCAACCAGCCCTTGCCCAGCAGATTCGTTCCCAGGCCCAGGGTGTATTTAAACTCCGGCCGAAGAAAAAAAGCGACACGCGGCAGGTCGAACTCCAGGGAGAGGCGTGCGACGTCCACATAGAAATCGGCGTACACGGGAAACCCTGGCGTGCTCATGGCGGTAAAAATGACCCCGGCGCCACCTGCCAATCCAATGCGAAACCAGGAGCCGGGAGAGAAGAAGAGGTAGCCGCCGAGCCCGAGCTGGTTGTCGAAATGGAAAGCAGCGCGAAGAGCGACCGTGGCCGGCGGCTGAATCCACGGATACGCGCCGGCATAGAAATAAAGCCAGTCCGGTATTGCATAGGCCCGCAGGGTGGCACCCACGCCCAGAAGCTGGCCGACGGTTTCCGAAAGCTCCACGGAAGTAGTGTGGAGGGGAGTCAGCCGCGTCAGGGGGATCTCCTTGCCCGTGACCAGCGTGACAGTCTGGCGATCGGTGTGGAACCCGGTCTTGCGCTTTTCCACGACGATCTTCGTTCCGGGGGGCATTTCGGTCACCGGCCAGCTCACCCGGCCGCCGCTGATCTGCCCGATATCGACGTCCCCGGAAAGGATGACCTCCATCCCCTCGTCAGGGGACGTGAAGACCAGCCGTGGCGACGTATTCGTTTCCAGGCGCACCGAAGGGAACAACGTGGTGAGGCTTTCATCCAGCTGCGAGAAAAAGGCGAGGTTGAAGGGCGTGGTATCCTGGATACCCGCCGCGAGTTTTCCCGCAGCGACGTCCCAGCATTGGATCGAATAGTAGATCTGGTCGTTCTCCACAACAAAGGAGCCCGTCACCGCCACGTCCGCGCTGACGGCGCGCGCCACCGCCAGCGATGCCGCCTGCGTGGCGATCCGTGACGGGTCGAGTGACTGCGAGGCCGCGGCGGCATCCCGCCACGCGGAGGCAGGCACCAGCTTGTACCCGTGCGCGCCTGCCGCCGCGCTCACCGCGTCGGTGAGCGTCTGTTCATAGGCACCCGTGTCGGAGCCGGGCGGGGAGAGGTCTTGTATCGTGTAGACAAGGCATACCAAGGGGGTCTGCTGCTGGGCCGAAACCGGCAAAGCCGCCACTGCAAAGAGCATGAATAGGAGCGGTATCGACGTCGAGAGCTTCACTGTCCCTGTCTCGTTCTACAGTCTACTCGGCGCGACGGCACATTTCAAGGCAACTCAACTTTTGCGCCCGGCCAACCCCCGAACTTGAACGGGCAGAAGTGTTGGACTACACTTTATGCACGATATGCTTGCCACCGAT
Organism: Spirochaetaceae bacterium; assembly: GCA_003154555.1. Classification (GTDB taxonomy): domain Bacteria; phylum Spirochaetota; class Spirochaetia; order SZUA-6; family Fen-1364; genus Fen-1364. The sequence continues at coordinate 27,823 of PMDT01000017.1, read as the reverse complement.
CTGCTCCCCCTCCTGCAGGCGTTCGCGGTCCGCACGAAAAGCGCGACGATCGATCTGCGCCAGTTCGCGGCCTCCCTTGCCAGGGGCCAGGTACAGTCGGGGGAGATCGAAGCGGCAATCGCCGATCTGCCCGATCTCACGGTTGTCTCGGTTGAGGGGGGGAAGCCCCGGATCGTGACCATTGCGGATTACCCCGGCCTGGCCCTCGCGGAGGAGTACCGCCGGCTCAGCGTGGAGCCGGGCCGGCCCTTTCCGCGGGAGGAGACTGCGCCTTCCCCACTGCCCGCCGCCGGCATCATCACCGCGGATGTGAAGGGGCAGCTGGGAGCGCTCCTGGAAACGAGCGCGCCCGGCGTGAAAGGCATCGTGCGGCTGCAGTTTCCCGACGGCCTGGACCCGCTCGTCGTCCCGCATGCATGCATGGGGACGGAGCTGATCGACGCCGCCGTGGCAAAGCTCAGCCGCTATTTACAGGACGGAAAGAACGCGGCCTACGCGGAGACGAAGCTCCTCGGGGCCCTCCGTGGCAGCGAGGTTTCCGTGCGGCAATGGATGGAGGACGCGTCGACGCGTCCCAAGAAGGCTGCCGCGTCGGTCCTCGATCCCACCGACTTCGGCTTCCGATTCTGGACCCACCTCTCCAATCTGGTCCTGCAAGACTTCCGCGCGAAACAGGAAAAGACCGACCAGGACCAGGGCATCTGCCAGTCCGCCTACATTGTCGGATACACGGTNNACATTCGTCACCAAGCACAGCCAGGACTTCATCCACTCTTTTCTGAAAGAGAAGACGAAGCGCACGGGCGATGAATCCGTCCCGCAGATCGTGCGCGTCCACGCGGTGGAACAGAAGAAGGACTACTTCATCCAGCGGGACTTCGTCGTGCCGGTCTTTCTCAAGAAGCTCGCCGAATGCTCAGAGGTTCTGCGCAAACAGTACCTGGACGAGTGGACGGCCGAGATGCGGCAGGATCGGTCGCCGGTGGTTGCAAAGACCGACGCTGCGTTCCGCAAGGACGTTGACATCCGCGTCAAGAAAGGCTTTCCGCTTCTGACGGCGCTTTCCAATGGCGGCCTGCTCTATCTGGCGGGTGAGGAGACGCGCATTTCAGACCAGGCAAAGGTCGAGCTGGGAAAATGCTTTGCCGTTGAGAATATCCTTCGTCCCTGCGACGAGCTCCTGGGACTTTCACGCCTGCAGCTCCTGAAAAACGCCCGGATCTATCTGCCGTTCTGGATGACGGTGCCCGTGCTGAGCGCGATCCTCCGAATATTCAGAAGGATTTTCGCGGGCAGGAGAGATCCCGCCGGGGAGGAGGGCTCTGCCGCCCCGGTGACGGCAACCACCGCCGCCCCCGCGGACATCGGCGTCAAAGCGGTGGAAGCAGACGCCGGCAAGGCCCAGAGCAGGGAGAATCTGCTGCGCTACAGGCGCAGCGTGCAGTCTCTGATCTCGCAGTACGTTCCCAAGGGAGGCACGATCGATGCCACTCTTTCGGATCTCGCCGACAAGTGGAACCCGCTGTTTGCGGCAGACCAGAAAAAGAACCTCGTGGAAGACGTCAATGCGCTCGTCCGTGATTTTCTGCGGCCGATCCGCAGGAGCTTCCTCGTACGGCCGCCCGACCCCAGGAGGATCCATGCCCTTGCCGAGCAGCTTTCGGCCAGCAAGAGTCTCACCCAGATCAAGAAGCGCGATCCCCTCCTTCGCTACATCGAGCTGTACATGGCCCGCTGTCTCCAGGTGAAGCAGATCTGAACGCCGGCGCCGTGGCGCACGACAACCGCCGTCACGCCTCGCTCATGAGCTCCTCGATGCGGTTGAACACCGTGTGGTCAAGATCATCCTGGACGGCGACCGCCTTCACGTCGTAGAGCTTTCCCAGCTGCTTCACGATCTGTTCCAGCCGGTCGTCGTTCCTCACGAGCAGGTACATCGCGCTGTCGGCGCCGGTATCCACCGGCGCACAGAGTATTCCCTCGAGGTTGAAGCCGCGCCGCGAGAAAAGACCGGTGATATGGGACATCGTCCCCGGGTGGTTCCTGACCGTGAGCTTCACGATCGTGTTCGGCAGGCCGTTCATGCATCGCTCCTTTGGCTGAGGATGGCATCGACATTGCTCTTTCCCGGTGGGACCATTGGGTAGACGTTTTCCGTCTCATTGAGGGCGATATCGAGAAGCGCCGGCCCCTTGATGGAGAGCGCGCGGGCAAGCGACGTCTTGTCGTGGGGCAGCGCGATCGTGCAGCCGGGAATGCCGAAGCCGCGCGCGATTGCGGCAAAATCGGGCCGCGTGTCGAAACGCGAAGCGACGTAGCGCTTGCCGTAGAAAAGCTCCTGCTGCTGCCGCACGAGCCCGAGGTGCCCGTTGTTGAACACGCAGATCTTGATGTCCAGCCCGTTCTCCGCAATCGTCGCGAGCTCCTGGATGTTGATGAGNNCCGCCGGCACGGCGAAGCCCATCGTTCCCAGGCCTCCGGACGTGAGGAAACGCCGCGTGCCGCGCACAGGCCAGCGCTGCGCCGCCCACATCTGGTGCTGGCCGACATCCACCGTGAGGAGCGCGTCGGGAGCCAGCGCGGCGAGTGTCCGCACGAGATTACTGGCGTGGGAGGGGTCATCGGAAACGGCGAAAGGGTGGGCACATTTCATCGCATCGATCTCCGCCCGCCAGGCCTCCCGGCGCGCCGATCCCACGAGACGGTTCAGCCTGCGCAGGGCGCGCTTCACGTCGCATGCCGCGGAGATATCGGGCCGCCGGATCTTGCCGATCTCCGCCTCGTCGATGTCCATGTGGATGACCCGCGCCCGCGGGGCAAAGCCGGCGACCAGGCCCGTTGCCCGGTCGTCGAAACGCACGCCGAGCGCGATGAGGAGATCCGTGCGGTCCACGGCCAGATTCGTCGCCTGGCTTCCATGCATGCCGAGCATTCCCAGGTGCAGCGGGTCGTCGGGCTCCATGATGCCGATGCCCATGAGCGTGCAGACGACCGGTATTCCGCAGGCCGCGGAGAGCGCGCGCACTTCCTCCTCCGCACCCGATGCGACGACACCGCCGCCGACGTAGAGCAACGGCCTCTCCGCGGATGCGATCATGCGCGCCATGGAGGCAAGCACCGCACCATCAGGCTCGGGCGCCGGGTCGGCGACACCGGGCGCCGGCAGATCCGCAAGCTCGATGCGTGCCTGCTGCACGTCCTTGGGCATGTCGATAAGCACCGGACCCTGCCTGCCCGACAGCGCGAAACGGAATGCCTCGGGAACCACCTCCAGGAGCTCCTGGATCGTGCGGACCAGAAAATTGTGCTTTGTCACCGGGATGCTCATGCCGTAGGTGTCCACCTCCTGGAAGGCGTCGGTGCCGATCAGCCCCGAGGCGACCTGCCCCGTGACCGCGACGATGGGCACGGAGTCCAGCTTCGCATCGGCAATGGCGGTGAGCAGGTTCACCGCGCCAGGCCCCGAGGTTGCCAGGCACGCGGCGGCCTTGCCGGTGGACCGCGCCATGCCCTGGGCAAGAAATCCGCCCGCCTGTTCGTGACGCACGAGGATGTGGCGCAGGTCGCTCTGGCCCAGCGCATCGTAGAGGGGCAGATTCGCCCCGCCCGGTATGCCTGCAACGATCCCGATACCCTGCCGTTTCAGGAGCTCGATCAACAGGGACGCACCGCTGTACTCCATGACCCCTCCTTCGAAAAAAAAAGCCCCACTCGGTGTCCACCGAGAGGGGCTTGTGTCAATCAGCTTGACCAGCCTACGGTGCACACACGGCAGAGCCGCCCGAAAGTACGAGTACGACGAGGACGAGCGCGAGCCGTGTCTGTAGGCCTTTTCCGTTCATAACCATCTGCACGTTACATCAAGGAGCGCGAGGGGTCAAGCCTGCCGCGCACCTGCATCGCCATTGTTTCGACCACCTGCACTTCTCCGCCATCCCCTGCCTCTACTGGAACTTCGTGCACATCACGAAGTGCCGGTTGCCGACGTCGCGCAGCTCGTAGGCCATGGTGTCGCACTTCGCCACCGCGAAAGGGCAGCGCGTCTTGAAGCTGCAGCCGGGAATCCTCTCCAGCGGGCTGGGGATCTCGCCTTCAATGGGGATCTCTTTCCGTTCCCGTTCGATGTTCGGATTGGGGATCGGGATGGATGAAAGAAGGGCCTGCGTGTAGGGATGCTGCGGATTGGCGAAAAGCTCCGCCTTGTCAGCCACTTCCACCAGCCTGCCCAGGTACATCACGCCGACACGGTCACTGATGTACTTCACCATGGACAGGTCATGGGCGATGAAGAGGTACGTGAGGCCGAGCTCCCGCTGCAAGTCCTTCATGAGGTTCACGATCTGCCCCTGGATGGACACGTCCAGCGCGGAGATCGGCTCGTCGCAGACGATGAAGCGCGGCCGCACCGCCAGCGCGCGCGCGATGGCAAGACGCTGTCGCTGGCCGCCCGAGAACTCGTGCGCAAAGCGCGTCACGTATTCCGGGCTGAGCCCCACGAGCTTCAGGGTTTCGAAGACCCGTTCTTCCTGCTCTTTCCTCGTTCCCAGGCCGTGTATCTCCAGGCCCTCGGCGATCAACTCTTTGACTGTCATGCGGGGGTTCAACGACGAATAGGGATCCTGGAAGATGATCTGTAAATCGCGACGATAGAGCTTGCGCTCCTGCGCGTCCATGTGCGCCGTATCCTTGCCCTGGTAGACGATCTGGCCGGCCGTGGGCTCGTAGATTCCCTTGATGGTCCTTCCCAGCGTTGATTTTCCACACCCCGACTCTCCCACCAGGCCGAAGGTTTCCCCTTCGAAGATGTCCAGGTCGATATCTTCCACTGCCTTCAGAATCCGTCCCCTGCTCAGGTGGAAATGTTTCTGAAGATGACGCAGCTCCAGGATCTTTTCTTTCATTGCGCCACTTCCCGCGCGTCGAAACGCGCGCGCTGCGCCGAGGCCCCGTCGTCATACAGCCAGCAGAAGACACGGTTGCCGGCCTCGGGATGGAAGTACGGCGGCTCCTTTTCCTTGCAGATGCGCATCGAGTATTCGCAGCGCTCGGCAAACGGGCACCCGGCAGGGACGTGCAGGAGAAAAGGCGGCGTGCCCTCGATGGTGCGCAGCTTCTTGCGCGCGTCGTCGGCGAGGCTGGGCACGGCCTGGAGCAAACCAGCCGTGTAGGGATGGTGGGGGCGATAGTAGACCTGGTCGGTCGTGCCTTCCTCCATGACCTTGCCCGCGTACATGACCACGATGCGATCCGCCATGCCCGCGACGACCCCCAGGTCGTGGGTAATGAGGATGATGGCGGTGTGAAAGTCGCGCTGCAGCTCGCGCAGAAGCCTGAAGATCTGCGACTGAATGGTGACGTCAAGCGCCGTCGTCGGCTCGTCGGCGATGAGGACCTCAGGGCGATTGGCCATCGCCATGGCGATCATGGCGCGCTGGCGCATGCCGCCCGAGAACTCGTGGGGATACTGGCCGAGCCGGACCTTCGGTTCGGGAATGCCCACGAGATTCATGAGCTCCATGGCCCGCTCCGCGCTCTGCCCCCTCGTCATGCGCGCGTGCTGGTGGAGGATTTCCCGGATCTGGTTTCCCACCTTCATCGTGGGGTTCAGCGACGTCATCGGGTCCTGGAATATCATCGATATGCGGGAGCCGCTCACCTCGCTCAGGCGCTTCGCGCTGCAGGCGAGCAGGTTCTCCCCCTTGAAAAGGATCTCGCCGCTCTTGATCTCGCCGGGTGGGATCGGCGTGAGGCCGAGTATCGCCTGCGTCGAAACGCTCTTGCCGCTCCCCGATTCCCCGACGATGGCGATCACCTCTCCCGGGCGCAGGTCGAAATCCACATTGCGCACGGCCGAGACATCGCCGGCAAATGTGTGGAAGGAGATCGTCAGGTTCTTTACTTCGAGCAGCTTCTCTTCCGGCATCGCGCGTTCCTACTGCCGCAGCTTCGGGTCGGTGGCGTCGCGGAGACTGTCGCCGATGAGCTGGAGCGACAGCATCGTGAGGCTGATGAAGATCGCGGGGATGAAGAGCATGTAGGTGTAATACCTCATCTCGTTGATCCCCGCCGCGATCAGGACGCCCCATGACGTCAGGGGCGGCTGGATGCCCAGGCCGATGTAGCTCAGGAAGGCTTCGCCGAATATGGCCGACGTGACCTGGAAGGTCATGGAGACCGTGACCACGGGCAGGAGATTGGGAAAGAAATGCTTTGTCATGAGGCGCCAGGTGGAAGCGCCCATGCCCTTGCTGGCCAGGACGTATTCGGTCTCCTTCAGACGCAGGACCTCGCCGCGCACCAGACGCGCCATGCCTTTCCACTCCGTGATGGAAAAGGCGAGGATGATGGATTGTATCCCCGGCTTCAGCACGAGCATGAAGAGGCTTACCCAGATCAGAAAGGGAACGGCGATGAGGATGTCCACGGCGCGCATGATGATCATGTCCACCTTGCCGCCATAGATGCCCGAGATCGAGCCGACGATCGTGCCAATGACCATCTGGCTCAGCGCGGAGACGACGCCGATCAGGAGCGACACCCGCGCGCCGATCCACAGCTGCGCCCAGATGTCCCTGCCCAGCAGGTCCGTGCCGAACCAGTGCGCCCTGCCCGGATGAATGTATGTCGAATGCAGGTCGATCTTGTTGAAGGTATAGGGCACGAGGGAGGGGCCGATGAGCGCAAGGAGCACGAACAGGATGATGATGATGACGCCCGCCATGCCCGCCTTGTTCCTGCGAAACCGGCGCCACACGTCGCTCCAGAACGCGATCGTTTCGGTTTCGGTTTTCAGACCCGCCTTTTCCGCCCGATCGAGCGGTATGAACATCTCCTGCGGCAGCTCGCTCATGGCATGCTCCTCATCCTCGTGTGTGCCGGACCCGGGGATCGATCAGCCCGTAGGCGAAGTCCACAAGGAGGTTCATCGCGATCAGGAAGAAACCGAAGAACAGCGTGAGGCCAAGGACAAGGGTGTAGTCCAGGTTCTGCATCGCCGTCACGTAGTGCCGTCCCAGCCCCGGAATGGCGAAAACCGTCTCAATGATGAAGGAGCCCGTGAGCACCATTGCGATGGCGGGCCCGAGGATCGTGAGGATCGGGAACAGGGCGTTGCGCACCTGGTGGCGCATCACGATCTGCAGCCGGCTCAATCCCTTGGCCTTTGCCGTCTTGATATAGTCGGCGTTCACGATCTCCAGCATGCTCGCGCGCATGTACCGCGCGAGGGTGGCCATGGTCCCCAGGCTCAGGGCAAAGGTGGGCATCAGCGTGGATTTCCAGTTGTCGTAGCGGGCCACGGGAAGGATGTGGAGATAGACGCCGAAAAAGAACTGCAGCAGGCCCGCCACGACAAAGCTCGGCACGGAGATGCCGACGAGGACCAGGATCACGGTCAGGTAGTCCATAGGCTTGCCCCGATGCAGGGCCGATACGATGCCGAAGAAGAGCCCCATGATGATTGCCACGATCATCGACCTGACACCAAGGTCCAGCGAGGCGGGGAAGGCATCGCGGATGATGTTGTTGACCTTGTTGCCCCGTGCCGCCATCGACCAGCCGAAATCCCCTCGCAGGAGATTGCCCATGTAAACGACGTATTGCTCCATCAGGGGCTTGTCCAGGCCGTAATGCTTGCGAAGGATCGCCTTCACCTCCGGCGTCACCTTGGGCCCGGCCATCGGGTCGCCGGGCACCAGGCGCAGGAGGAAGAACGTGGTTGTCGCCAGAACGAACATCGTGAGGATCGCGACGAGGACTCGATTCAGGATGTACCGTGCCATGGCCCGTCCCTCCCCGGGCTTACGAACCCGGGATCCACTGCCTGGAATGTGAACTTTGGTTGGATGAGGAGAGGCCGGATCACCTGACCCGGCCTCGTTCGTTCATTGCGCGCGCGGTCCTTCTACTTTGTCAGGTCCGCGTAGATGTAGTCCGTTGTCAGACCGGTAATGGCGGTCGTGAAGCCCTTCACGCGCGCCGACAGCGCAATCTCGCCCTTGTACCAGATCAGGGGGATGCACGGCGCGTTGTCGGCGAACAGTGCCTCGGCCTGGTTGAGGATCGCCGCCCTCTTCACGAGGTCGGTTTCCATGTTTCCCTTGGCGAGCAGCGCGTCGAACTGCGCGTTTTCATAGGTCACGCCCATATCCGTGGACGCGGTTGTCCAGTAGCCCATGTAGGTGGCGGGGTCATCGAAGTCAGGGCCCCATCCTGCCCGGCAGATGTCCCAGGCGAGGGCGGGTTTGTAGAGGTTGTTGTAGAACTGCTGACCCGTGGCGAGCTTCACATTGATCTTCAGGCCCATTTGCTGGAAGACGCCCAGGATGTAGCCGGTCACGTCCTTGGGATCGTCCGGGCCGATCGAGGTCAGGAAGTCGAATGTCGGGAGCTGGGCCACCGAAGTGAAACCATTGTCCTTCAGCACGAGGTCCATGTACGCCTTTGACTTCGCAAGGTCCGCGGTAGCGGGGTGGTACTTGCCCATGTTCGTGCTGACCTGGCCCCACGTCTTCCCGGGGTAGACACCGGTTCCGGGGGGGGTCTGGACCGTTGCCGGGTATCCCGCGCCCTGGAGGACATTGTCGATGTAGCCCTGCCGGTCGATGGCGTAGGAAATCGCCTTCATGAAGTTCACGTTGCTCAGGATCTTCGCTTTCACCGGGTCATTCTGGCCGTGCCGGTTGATCTGGAGATCGCGGATCCCGCCGCGCACGTAGAGGTGGAGAAGGCTCTTTGCCTGGAAATCCTTGGCCTCTGACTCGCTGCGGGGGAGATACATGTCGAGCTGTCCGCTGTCGAAGAGGTTCCGCTGCGTCTGGGGCGTGGGCAGGACGTAGACCACGACCTGGTCGAGCTTGATCGCGCTGGCGTTCCAGTAGTCGGGGTTCTTCACCAGCACGACCTTGTCGTTCTTCTTCCACTCCTTGAGGATGAAGGGGCCGTTGCTGGCCAGTGACTCCGCGCTGGCGCCGTAGCCGTCGCCGTACTTGGCAACCAGGTCCTCGCGGCCCGGCGCTCCAAAGGAGCTTGCGATGAGACCCATGAAGTAAGGGACAGGGTTCTTCAGGGTGATGACAACCGTCTTGGCGTCCGGTGCCTTCACGCCCAGGTCCGCCGGCTGGACCTTTCCCGCGCGCAGCTCAGCCCCGTTCTTGATGTCGTCGTAGATGGGACTCGCGGGGCAGATCTGGAACATGCGCACGAAAGCGTGCACAAAATCGCCGCCCGTCACCGCCTTGCCGTCCGACCACTTGGCATCCCGGAGATGGAAGGTATAGGTCATTCCATCCTTGGACTGTTCCCAGGTCTTCGCCATGCCGGGCAGGAGCTGGCCGTCATGGGTGCGGACAAGGGGCTCGAAAATCCCGAACTGCACGAGTGCCTGGATCGTAGAAGTCAGCACCCGGGGATCGAGATTGTCGAACTCCGCATCAGCCGGAAGATAAAGGATCTTTTGCGCGGTTGCCCCGAACGCGGCGGTCGCGCCCACGATGAGCGCGATCGCGCACAACGCGATACGTGCCGACTTGGTCTTGAAGCCTTTCATTCTTCTCCTCCTTCTCGTGATCTTTCCCACACCTGTGGGTTTGTCCATCGCAGATTGTATTATTGTCTTACAATAATACAATCACGTGCAATGCTCGATGTCAAGTAAAAGCTTATATCAGATAGAACTCCGTCTGCCGACCCTTCAGCGTCATGCAGCCGTCCTTCGTAAAGACGACAGGTTCCTCCATCGGGCACCTTACCGTCTGGCCATTCCATTCCGGCACCGGCCCATCCGTGCTCAGCTCCATGGTGAATGCGTAGTTGTGCTGCATGAGCACCTCGCCCCGGGGCAGGGCTTTCTCCTGCTCCCACGGGAGGCCGATGAGGGGTCCGGGCTGGTGAAGAAAGAGTCCCAGGTTGTGCGAATAGACCCGGGGCATGCCGATTCCTTCGCGACGGGCCCGATTCAGGATGTTCTGCAACAGGAGGTTTCCGGAAATGCCAAGCTTGAACTCGCTCATGAATATATCTTGAAGATGATTGGTCTGGGCCATGAGCGCCTTGAGCCCGGCAGGGGCATCCGTCTCGCCCCTTCTGGGAACATAGGCGATGTGCTGGTTGTCCGAGTTCATCCGGAGATATTTGATGCCGACGTCGCTGTGAATCGCGTCCCCCGGCCTGATGACCTTGTCATTCGCTCCGTGGAGCTGGATCGCCGCGTCGCTTCGAATCAGGCGGAAATAGGGGCGGAAGGAGAGCTCCAGGCCCAGATCGAGGGAGCGCTGCCAGTAGAACCAGACCAGGTCGTCCACCGTGGTCACCCCGGGGGTGATCGTCATGCGGCTGAAGCTGTCGGCGATGATGTGATGGGCGATCTCCACGACGTGCCGGAAAAGATCGATCTCGCGGTCGGTGAGGCAGGCGCCCCAGCGCACCGCGGCCTTCTCCGCGGACACGAGGCGCTTTGCGTACTTCTGCGGAAGCTTTTCTTCCAGCTGCTTGTAGAGGAAGTACGTAAGGCCGCCGCCGGCCCACGCAACCGACCCGATATTCACCCCGATTGTCTTTGGATCCCGCTTGTTCACGAGGTCCAGGAGCACCGGCCACTGCTTCTCTTCCAGCTGCCCGATGTACGGACGTTCGTACAGGTCTTTCGTGTCGGTTCCCGAAATGCTGTACCTGCTGATCTTCCCATTGCCTTCGTCGACGAAGACGAGCATCTGGAGGATCGGGTTCCAGCAGTCCATGGGAATCATGGTCTTGTAGAGGGGATCCAGGTCATCCTCCTGGCTGAGGATGATCCACATGTCCAGCCCCGCTTCCTTCATGGCCACGGGCAGGACCGTGTCGAGCCGGTTTCTCACCAGCTCCGTGATCAGGTCGGACTGCGCGCGGGCAGGCAGGATCTGCGGGAATCCCCTGTCCTGTCTGCCGCGCACATTCACTGTTTCAGACATCTGTTCCTCCTTGCCAGCGTCATCTCCGCTGCGTCTCACGCACTGCCGGAAGCGGCTCCCGCCCTTCGCCCTGACGGGACACCGCGATCCTCTCCGCCATCTCGGCGACATTGCTGATCTTCGTCTCGTGAAAGCCGAGGACGGCGCTCGTGAGCCGGTCCCCGACGGCATCTCGAAAATCCTCCGGAATGCCTTCCACTCCTGCGCGCACGCCGACGATCGAGCCCGCGGCGCCGGCATTGCAGTCCGGGTCATTCCCGCACATCACCGTGGTGCAGATCGTCGCGCGGACGTCCAGGGCGCCGTACAAAAGGCCGACCGCAAGCCGTGCCACATTGGGCAGCACGTGCGGCCGCCGGTAGTCCGCGCAGCGCTCCTCGATGCGCGCCACCACCGCCTGCCACTCGGCTCCGTCCTTCCACCACTGCACGACCTGCGCGAGAAGCTCCCACAGGCGGGAGCGCTGCGGGATCTGGCCCATGCCGGCCGCAACGACTTCTTCCGCGCTCTCGGCGACGAATGCCGCGGCGATCGCGGAGGCAACGAACATCGCGCCGTAGACGCCGTTCTTCGTGTGGGAGACCGTTGCATCCCGGAATGCGAGCATCGACGCCATGGCAGGGTCTCCCGGGCAGACGTACCCGTAGAAATCCGCACGCACCGTGCCGCCAATCCACTCGCGAAAGGGATTGAGAATGGTCGCCGTGGCCGGTGGAGAGATTCCCCGCACGAGGTTCCCGTATGCCTGTCTTTCCGCCGTGAGCGTTGCGCGGTAGGGCAGGGACGAAAGCCACTCCCCCCCGACGTCGTCAGGCGAAAAGTCCCACCCGTGGAGCTGCATCACCTTGAGGCTGAGGATCGTGTCGTTGAGGATTGCAAACTCCGGGTCGACGCCGCGGAGAAGCGCACGAGGATGCACCGGTGAGGATTCGGTTTCGGCACCGAGGAATGAATACTGGCCGCGCGCCACTTCGTTCGGCGCGTAGGGCATGAGCCCCGTCAGGGGGTAACGATCTATCGCGCGGAGATACTGCTCGATTGCGTTGGCCGTCCATCCATTGACGGGCGTTCCGAGGAGGCTTCCGATGCAGCGACCGAGAAGGCCGCCGCGGATGCGATCCTTCAGGTCGGGAACCTTCGCCCGATTCTCCGGCCTTTGCGCAGCCGGCTGCCGCGCGGATCGGATATCGGCAAGCGTCGTCGGCTCTCCATAGGAGAATCCCGGGGACGAGGGAAGCTTCTGGAGCTTCTCGATGAGCTCTTCAATCTCCCGCAGCTTTCCACCGTCCAGGAGAAGGAGAAGCTCGGTCTTCGCGGAAGCGGGTATTTCCTTGCCCTCGTGGAGAAGCTGGGCAAGCTCGGAGTCCAGGAGGTCCCGAATGCCCTCCTTGCCGTAATACGACGACATGCGGTCGGCAAGATTCTCGGGATCGGAAACGAAGACGCCCGTGGAAAACTTTATCTGGACCCACCCCTGGCCTTCGAGTATGCGAAGAGCCTCCCGCAGCGTGGGCCGGCCGACATTGAGCTCCGCGCTCAGCTCCGCCTCGCTTGGCAGCCTTTGAGATGCCTTGAGATTTCCGCGCACGATTTCACCCCTGATCTGCTCTGCGATGAGAGACGCCAGGGTCTTTCGTGCAACAGGTTTCATGACTCAACCCCTCGATCATGCCTGCCGTGTCGTCGAATAGAGCCGATGAACCCAGCCGGCACTTTATAAGTACTATAGGACTTCATCAATATTGTAAGATTGTCTTACAATCAGGATTATTAGGCTCCGATTTCTCAGTTGTCAAGCAGGCAGAGTCGGCGTTTGTCTCTTACAGCCTGATTCCGGTTCCGATCGGATACTCCTTACTGACCCGCACAGGCAGCCTGCCCTCCGGTTTCACTGTTCCCTGCAGGAGCCTGATGAACGAATCGAAATAGACGGCCTGATTTCCAAACCACCCCTTCTCCCCGTAACCGACGACAAATGCAGCCACGCCGCCCATCCGCGTGATGAGATGTGGGTTTCCGTAGGCTATTGCAATCGTACGGCCCGGCTTTGTCTTTACGATTTCGGCGATCAGGGCGAGATCGCGTTCGCGCAGGGGTGCTGCATCGCCCATTCGGTCACGTGGAACGAAGAGGGAGAATATCACCAGCTCGCCGGCCTGCGCCGCCTGGCGCGCCCTTTCGTGCACGGTGGAATCCGTGTCGGGGCGCAGATCGAAGCTGCGCAGGGAAGGAAACGCTGTCGTGAGCTTTGATGCAAGCGCGGCGGGTGACGGATCATTCTCCGCCTTCTGGATGTTGATGTTTACGGCGTTGCGCAGGAGCGCGGCCGACGTGGGCAGCACGCCGTCATTTTTCAGGATCGTCATCGAGCGATCCGCCAGCTCCCCGGCTACCGCGCGGTGTGCCGACGTCCCGACGATGGCGCCCACCGCGGTCTCGTCGACCGCGCGCGTCACGTGCAGGCCCCGGGATGCCTTGCAGGCGAGGATCCGCCGGACAGAGTCGTCAATGCGCGTCTCCGCGATCTCCCCTGACCGTACTGCCTCCAGGATCCTCGCCGCCGCGGTGAAAGCGTCCTTTGGTTTCAGGATCACGTCGTGCCCGGCCTGGATGGCTTTTACGGCGACCTCGTCCTTGCCGAAGCGCTCGACAACGTGGTCGTACCACAAGTCGTCGGAGCTGATGATGCCCGTGAACCCCAGCCGCTCGCGCAGCCAGACCGTGACGAGCCTGCCCTCGACGCTCGCAGGCAGGTCCGATCCACCGGTGACGGAGGGCACCGCGATGTGCTCCGTCATGACGACGTCGACACCCGCGTCGATGGCATGCCGGAAGGCGCGGAACTCCTGCTCTTCCACCTGCGCGGCCGGCTTGTCGATCTGCTGGAAGAGGGGACGGCCCGGCATGCGCGTGACGTCTCCCCGACCAGGGAAGTGCTTGGCCGTCGTGAGCATGCCTCCGGCATGATAGCCGCGCACGAAGGCCCTGATCATGCGGCCAAGGAGATCCATGTCGCCGCCGAATGTCCGAACGCTCTCGGCGGGGTTTTCCGCACGAGGCGTGAAGTCCGCCACGGGCGAATACGTAAGATGCACGCCCATGGCCCGCCCTTCGCGGCCGCCAATCTCTCCCACGCGGGCGGCAAGCTCGTCACTCCCCACCGGGGCCAGCGCCATGTCGGCGGGAAACTCCGTGGCTCCCGCGACCTGCTGGCCGGGACCGCACTCGAAATCGGCGGACACAAGCAGGGGGACGTCAGCCTCGGCCTGCAGCCTGTTCGTGACGCGCGCGACGTCGCGGGGCGTGCCCCCGTAGAACACGACACCGCCGACGCCGAGGTCTCGGACGTGGCCGATCCAGCGCTCCCATCGCGGGTCGTCATCGGGCACGTAGCTTCCGCCGACCTCCACGGTGATCATCTGCGCGATTTTTTTTTCAAGGGGGAGGCGTGCGATCAGCTCTTCAACCCACCGGTCTTCTGCCATCATCGGGTGCTGCTCCATGTGTGCGGTCGGGAGCCTACACCGGAGACGCCGACGCCAGCAAGGTGGGGTCATGGCGTTGCCGCCGGCAGCCGGATATGGTATGTGAAGCACACTATGGACCCCGTCATCACCGACATCAGCATCATGCCATTCAATCTTCCGCTGAAAGCCACGCTGCGGATTGCGACGATGAGCATGGAGCGCGCGGAGAACCTGCTCGTGAAGATCGTCACCGGCGACGGTGTCATCGGGTGGGGTGAGGCCTCCCCCTTCCATGCAATCACNNTGGCCCGCCACCTTCCATTTACTCCCACCATCCGCAGCGCCTTCGACATGGCGCTCTATGACATCGCAGCCCGCTATGCCTCGATGCCCCTCTACCGCTTCCTGGGCGGGGAGAAACGTGGTCTTGAAACCGACATCACGATCTACATTGGCGACCCCCGGAAAGCCGGTGCACAGGCAGAAGAGATCCTCCGCGCGGGGTTTCGCATCATCAAGGTGAAGCTGGGCAGCGGTCCCGAGGACCTGGCAAAAGTGCAGGAGATACGCCGCGTCATCGGCCCGGCCTCGAGGCTGCGCGTCGACGCCAACCAGGCATGGGACCGCATCACGGCACTCGATATGCTGCGCGCCCTGGACAGGCACGCGATCGAGTTCTGCGAGCAGCCGGTCCCGGCCGCGGATCATCGGGCGCTCGCTTTCCTTTCGGCGCGAAGCCCTGTCCCCGTCATGGCGGATGAATCCCTCTTCAGCCCCGCGGACGCGCTCGCGCTGGACCGCGCCGATGCCGTTCCCTACTTCAACATCAAGCTCAGCAAGTCCGGCGGCATCCGGCAGGCGGAGCGGATTTCGCACATCGCCGAGGCAGGCGGACGGCGCTGCATGATGGGCTGCATGTCGGAATCGCGCCTGGGCGTCACCGCAGCCGCCCACTTCGCCCTGGCAAACCCGGTCATCTCGTTTTTCGACCTGGATTCATTCTACGAGCACGAGGTGGACCCGATACGCGGCGGGGTCGCAGTCCGCGACGGATGCCTGTTCGTGCCGGAGGAGCCGGGCATCGGCGCGACGCCTGACGAATCATTCCTCTGACGCCTCTTCCACGCGGTCCGTGCCACGCTTATTGGAGAACCCGCGCGGAGAACCCGCGCGGTTGCCCCGTGGAGCGTATCCTGCTACTCTCGGGGCACACTGGAAAAAGGAAAGCCCATGAAAACCGTGACCACCACGCGTCCCTCCCTGCGCGCCGCCGTTCTTGCGGCGCTTGCATCACTCCTCATTGCCGGGTGCTCCAGCACGAGCTTCCGTGCGGAGAAGGCGACGGCCCCGTTTCCCGCCTATCCCGAGACGAGCTTCGCCGTCTTCTCGGACCCGCATGTCTTCCTGCCTGAGCTGGGCATCGGGCAGCCTGCATTTGAAAAGATCAAGTTCGACGACAGGAAGATTTTCGAGCACAGCGTGAGCCTGCTGAACGCGGTGATCGACAAGATCATCGAAGCGAAGCCGCATTTCGTGCTCGTCCCCGGGGACCTCAGCAAGGATGGAGAGGAGGCGGTGCATCTGGCAGTCGCCGCTGCCCTGGAGAGGATAAAGGCCGCCGACATTCCCGTCTTCGTCATTCCCGGCAATCACGACGTGAACAATCCGGAGTCGGTGAGGTTCGACGCCGACACGACCTCCCGCATTCCCAACGTGAGTCCGGCGCGATTCGCCGAGATCTACCGCGACTTCGGATACGACGCGGCGATCGAGCGCGACCCCAGCTCGCTGGCCTACGTCGTGGAGCCATCCCCCGGGCTCTGGCTCCTGGCGCTGGATGCCTGCCGCTACGATCTCAGCGCAAAAGAGACGCATGAGCACACGGCCGGTTCCTTCACGCCGGAGAGACTCGCCTGGGTGAAGAAGATGCTCGAGCGCGCGCGGGCGGAGAACAAGGCCGTCATCGTCATGATGCACCACGGCGTGGTGGAGCACTTCCCGGGCCAGAAGAAGCAGTTTGCCGCGTACATCGTCGAGGACAACGACGCGTTTTCGCGCATGCTCGCGGAGTANNGAAGAGCACGCCCCCGAGCCCGCGTTTTCTTTACGATATCGAGACTGGATCGCTGGTCACCTATCCCTGTCCGTATCGGCTCGTCCAGATCGGCGCCGATCAGCTCATGCAGGTGCGCAGCTTCCACATCGAATCGCTTCCCGAGATGCCCACCGGGTTCCCGGACTTTGCGCGTGACTATTCGCGCAAGGGCATGTTCCCGTACATCGAAAGAGTGCTGATGGGCTACGGAATTTCCCGCAAGGAAGCCGACACCATCGCAGAGCCGCTCACCGAGGCGGGCATCGCGCACTATGCAGGGGACGCGCACTTCACGGGCAGCCAGATGTACCCCACGAAGAACCTGAGCTTCATGGGATCGCTTGCAATCGCGATGAAGAAGGACGTGATCGAGGGGATGTGGAAGGGCGCGTTGCCGCACGCGGACAACAATATCGATATCAACCTGGCCGATGGGACCTACCGGGCGGTTCCCTAGACCTCGTCCTTACCGCTCTTCGAAAACCGGCTTCCCCTCCCAGCTCAGGAAAGAGCAATGGGAGAAGTCCCGATCCAGGATCGCGATATCAGCGTCATAGCCGGGAAGCAGGGCGCCTTTGCAGGCGCAGCCCAGGAGACGGGCAGGATTCAGTGTCGCCATGCTCACCGCGGATGCAAGAGGAACGTTCAGCTCATGCACCAGCCGTGCGAGGCAATCCGGCACCAGTGACTGCGATCCGACAAGAACACCCGTGTCCTGGTAGTAGAGACCGCTTCCTCTCCCGACCAGCGGCTTTCCATACAGCGTGGGTCGTGTGGTTCCCGGCGACGCGCCGGCCGGCGCGATGGCGTCCGAGATGATGATCAGCTTCTCCCAGGGACGGGCGCGGAGCACGAGCTGCACCGCGGCATCATCGACGTGCGTGCCGTCGCAGTTGATCTCCGTGAATGCATGGCGATCCAGCAGTGCCCAATGCGCGAGCCCCGGCTCCTTGTGGGATACACCGCTCATTCCATTCCACAGGTGCGTTACTCCCAATGGAGAAACCGATTCGTAGCCGGCCATATCTGCCAACGCGGCCCCTGAATGGCCGAGAAAAGGAATGACGCCGGAGGCGCCAAGCTTGTCCACCAGCGCCCATGCGTTCGGCAGCTCGGGCGCGTAGGTGAGCATCTTCATGTGCCCGCGGGTGAGGTCGATCATCCGCTGGAGGTAGTCCAGGGATGGCAGCCGCAGGAGGCCCTCCGGTATCGCACCGCGATGAGAGAGCGAAACGAACGGACCCTCGACCGAAATGCCCGGGATCCTGCCGCGGACGCCGGGATCATTTGTTGTGCCGTCAATTGCCTCGCCCAGCAGCACGAGGGATTCCTCGTGGGGAACCGTGGTTGGAAGGAATGCGCCGATGCCACGCCGTGCGAGGAAGCCCGCCATCTCTGAAAGTGACCGGGCGCTCATCCTCTCCGTGCTGATTCCGCCACATCCATGGATGTGCTGCTCCCAGAGTGCCGGGCAGACCATCGCCCCCTTCGCGTCGATCCGCCGACAGCCGGCGGGAAGCGGAAAGGGCATCTTTTGCGCGGGGCCGGTGGAGAGGATCTTCGCTCCCTCGGCAAGAAGAGAGCCATTCCTGATCACGCGGTCGGGAAGGACGATCTCGCCATTCTCTATCAGGAATGAGCCAGCCTCTTCGCGCTGCGGCACACGGCAACTATAAGGAAGAATGCGCGCCGCGTGAAGGCGGCGGACACCGTGCAACTTGACATCTTCCGAGGGCGGCGCCACTCTGAAAGCCCAATAAGGAGGAAGCCATGAACCGTCGAAAAGTTTTCCTTGCGTCACTGCTGGTCTTCGCCGTCGCGGGCTTCGCTTTTGCCCAGAAGGCCACCATCCAGTACTGGACCTGGCGACCCGAGGACGTGGACAAGTACAACCAGCTCCTGTCAGATTTCCAGAAGCAGAACCCCGACATCACCGTGGTTCAGACGGCCCAGAAGAACACGGAATACAACACGATCCTTTCGGCCGCGCTGAGCGGCGGCTCGGGACCCGATGTTTTCCAGAGCCGCGCCTACGGCGGACTGGAAACATTCGCGCAGTCCGGCTACATGGAGCCGCTGGAGCAGTGGGTGCCGGAGCTCAAGGGCTTCGCCTCGGCCCCGCTCCGCGGCGCCACGTCGATCAAGGACGGGAAGATCTACGGCGTGCCATTCGCCAGCCAGACTCTTTTCGTCTATTACAACAAGAAGATGTACGCAAAGCTCGGCCTGAAGCCGCCTGCCACCTGGGCCCAGTTCCTGGCGAATCTCGACGCGATGAAGAAGGCCGGCATCCAGCCGCTGGCAAATGGAGGCAAGGACGGGTGGACCCTCGAGGTCATGATGGGTGCGCTCTGCCCCAACTTCTACGGCGCCAATGACTACTTCAACGCGGTGGTGAAGGGACAGACGAACTTCCAGGATGCCCGTTTCGTGAACGCCATCGGACGGCTGAAGGACCTCATCCCCTACCTGCCGAATCTCTACATGGGCGTGAGCTACACCGACATGCAGACGGCGTTCATCAATGAGCAGGCCGGGCACTTCATCGGCGGCTCCTTCGAGGCGGGATACTTCGCCTCCCAGAACCCTGACCTGCAGTTCGACGTGTTCCCCGGGCCCGCGGCCAAGGCGGGAGACCCGCAGTACGTCTCGACGTATGCGGACGGCAATTTCAGCATGAACGCGGCATCGAAGAACAAGGCCGCCGCGGCAAAGCTGCTGCGCTGGTTCGCCAGCAAGGCCACCGGCGACTTCTTCATCAAGAGCCTCAAGCAGGTCTCCGTTGTGCCGGGTGTCGACACCTCCGCGGATCCCTTCATCACGAAGGTGCTTTCCTTCCAGAAGTACGAGACCCCATACGTCTTCCTCGTGGGCTTCCGCTACCAGCAGCCCACCGGATCCACGCTTGCACAAGCGGCGCTCCAGGGCATGCTCGCGGGAACGCTCTCACCCGCGGACGTCGCAAAACAGATCCAGGACGGGATCGCGACGTACTACGCACCCTTCAAGAAGTAGCCTGCGGGAAATCCATGGGGCGGCCGCCGCCGGGCGCGCCGCCCCTTTTCATCTTCACATCCGAAGGGAGGGTGTCCATGACGAGAGTCGACGTCCGCAAGGGATTGTGGATCACCCTCTTCGTGCTGCCCGGGCTCGCCGTCGTGGGCGTCTTCATCCTGCTCCCGCTCTTCGTCTCGCTGTTCAACAGCCTTTTCAACTGGCAGCAGCTCATCCGCGGAGGCTTCGTCGGGCTGGACAATTTCCGAAAGATCCTGCTTGCCGATCCTTACCGAACGCGTTTTTTCAACGCCCTGGGGAACAATCTCAAGTGGTTTATCGTCACCATGCTCGTGCAGAACAGCATCGGCCTGCTCTTCGGGTACCTGCTCAGCCGCAAGGTCGCCGCGGGCGGATTTTACAAGAGGATTTTTTTCATACCGGTGCTCTTTTCCATCGTCGCCGTGGGCTTTCTCTGGGGACTGTACCTGAAGCCGAACGGCCTCGTGAATGCTTTCCTGAAGCTGGTCGGGCTCCCGGGCTGGACGCACGCATGGCTGGGTGAGGAAAAGATCGCCACCTTCTCCGTCATCGTCGTCAACATCTGGCGCTGGGTGGGCTTCCCGTCCCTGGTCTTCCTTGCCGCGATCGACAGCCTGCCCGGTGAATGCTTCGAGGCAGCGTACCTGGACGGGGCGCGGGAATGGACGACATTCTGGAAGATCGTCATTCCCCTGATCGTGCCGGCAATCACCGTCATCACGGTGCTCACGATCATCGGAAGTCTCAATGTTTTCGAGCAGGTCTACACGATGACGGGCCTCGACGGCCCGCCCAACTATTCCACCGACACGATCGGAACCCTTTTCTACCGCACCGCATTCGGCTCGGTGGATTCGGGAAACCCCCAGATCGGCATCGGGAGCGCGATCGGGGTGGTGATCTACCTGTTGACATTCGTCGCCTCGATCGGGTCGATCGTCGCAACGCGATCGCGGGAGGTGGAGCTGTGACAACGGATCTGCGCTTCCGCGGCGCCCGCCCCGGACGGGCGATCGTGCTCTCCGTCGCGCAGCTCCTCATGGGGCTCTATGCCCTGCTCATCTTCTACCCGCTTTTCAACATGATCGTCTCGTCGTTCAAGACAACGCGTGAAATCTTCCAGCACCCCTTCGCGCTCCCCGTCCATATCGTGCTTTCGAACTACAAGGTCGTCTGGATCGACAGGGGCTTCGGCCGCTATTTCGCCAACAGCCTCGTCGTCACGCTTGTCGCGATGGCGTTCGTGCTCCTGCTGGGATCGATGGCCGCCTACGGGGTCGGCCGCTATCGCTACAGGCTGCGCACTTTCGTCTTCATGCTCTTCCTCAGCGGCATCATGCTGCCTCTGAAGGCGGCGATCATCCCGCTGTTCATGCTGATAAAGGGCCTGGGCCTCATGAACACCCGGGCGGCGATCGTGCTGATCTTCCTCGCCATGGGCCTGCCATCGACCGTCTTCATCCTTTCGGGATTCATGCGCTCGATCCCGCTGGAGCTCGAGCACGCGGCGCGCATCGACGGCTGCAATGACTGGGGCATCTACCAGCGCATCGTCATGCCCGTCACGACGCCCGCCATCGCGCTGGTCACGATCTACAACGCCGTGCCGCTGTGGAACGACTTCTTCTTCCCCCTGGTCTTTCTCCAGAGCAATGCACTGAAGACACTGCCGGTGGGGCTCACCACTTTCTTCGGCCAGTTCTCCACGGACTGGAGCCTGCTGTTTACCGGGCTTTCCATCGCCATCATCCCCATGCTCGTTCTTTACCTTTTCATGTCCCGCTGGTTCATCCGGGGTTTGACGGCCGGGGCGATCAAATAGGCGGAGGCGTCACCATCATGCAGGACCCACTCGATCGGACTTTGCGCGCGGAGGTGACGCGTCGGAAGGAGCGCTACCGCCGCTGCCTGGAGGAGAGTGTGCTCCCCTTCTGGCTGCGGCATTCGGTGGACCGCGAGAATGGCGGATACTTCTGCTGCCTCGAGCGCGACGGCACGGTCTTCGATACGGACAAGTTCATGTGGCTGCAGGGCCGCGGGGTCTGGATGCTCTCCAAGCTCTACACCTCGTATCGTACCGAGCCGGCATGGCGGGACTATGCGCGGGCGGGCGTGGAGTTCATGAAGGCGCACGGCCGCAATCCCGACGGGGACTGGTACTTCGCGCTGGACCGAACGGGTCGACCACTCGTGGAGGCGTACAATATCTTCTCCGACTGCTTTGCCGCGGCAGGCATGGCGGAATATTCGCGCGCGGCAGGCGATGAAGAGGCGCGGCAGATTGCCGTGTCGACCTATCGGCGCATCCAGGAAAGGAAGACCAACCCCAAGGGGCGATTCACGAAGCAGATCGCTGCCAACCGTCCGATCAAGGCCATGGCCTTTCCCATGATCCAGGTGTGGCTTGCCCGGGAAATGGGGGACCTTGTCGAGCCAGGTGTGCGTGAAGCTTACCTGCGCGAAGCCATCGACCAGGTGACGAAGCTGCACATCGATCGCGGCCGCAAGGCCGTCTACGAGCGGGTGTACGCCGACGGCGGTCACCCCGACTGCATGGAAGGTCGGCTCCTGACGCCCGGGCATGCGCTTGAGGTGCTCTGGTTCATCCTGCGCGCGGTAGAGTCCTGGCCGGTCGACGCGCACGACTCCCGCTACGCCGACCGCGGCGCGATCATCGATCTTGGCACCGAGGCAATGCTGTGGACCGCGGAAAAAGGCTGGGACACGGCATTTGGCGGGCTCTTCTATTATCTCGATGCCGACGGGAGGCCTCCGGAAAAGCTTGAATGGGACATGAAGCTCTGGTGGGTCCATGCGGAGGCACTCTGCGCCTTCCTGCTTGCCTACAAGCTCACGGGTCGGGCCGTGTTCTGGGAGTGGTTTCGCCGCATCGACGATTATGTCTGGGCACGTTTCGACGACCCTGCCGACGGTGAGTGGTTCGGCTATCTGCACCGGGCAGGGGACCCGTCAACCACGCAGAAGGGCGGGAAGTGGAAGGGCTGCTTTCACATCCCGCGTGCGCTCCTTACATGCATCCGGTTCTTCGAGGAGATTGAAGCGGCGCATGACGGAGGCCGCGCATGAACGGAGCCGATGACGCAGGAGACGCGGCGCGTATCGAGGCGCAGCGCTTCATCCGCGAAGAGACGCAGTTCCATCTCGGCATACTTCCCACCGAAGGCCCTCACCCGAAGACACGTGACTTCAGCGCGACCGTCCAGCGGGACGCCGCCGCCGGCGCTGCGATGCTCCTGTCGGTGGACCGCGACATCCCGCCCCGCGCTTCGGAGGTCCTCAAGGGCGCGCCATTCAGAATGCTCGTGAGCGAGATCGTGCGGGCGTCGCGCGAAGGGAAAAGAATCGGCTTCTCGGGATGCGGGGCGACAGGACGGCTTGCCATCATCCTGGAACGGATGTGGCGCGAGTACTGGGAAGACGAGGCGCTCGCCGCGGCAGAGCCCGCGCGGGCCACAGAATGCCGCCGCCGTGCCGATGCCGGCTTCAGCATCATGACGGGCGGAGACCGCGCCCTCATCCGGTCGGTGGAGAACTTCGAGGACTACCAGGAGTTCGGAAGGCGGCAGGTCCGCGATCTTAGCCTTGCCCAAGGCGATCTCCTGGTTGCCATCACGGAGGGAGGGGAGACCTCGTCGGTGATCGGCACGGCATGGGAGGCCTACGAGCGCGGCTGCTCCGTATTCTTTGTCTTCAACAATCCGGCAGACGTGCTGGCCGCCCACATCGAACGATCACGGATGGTGATCGAATGCCCGGGTATCGTGAAGATGGACCTCTCTACGGGACCCATGGCGCTCTCCGGCTCCACGCGCCTCCAGGCGACAAGCGCCGAGATGCTCGTGGTCGGGGCTGCGCTCGAACAGGCGGTTGCGCTCATCCCGGGGGATGGCCGGCGCAGCAGCCCGGTGCCGGCAATCGATTATCCAGCAGGCTTCGCGCGCCTGGTGGACGAGCTTTCATCAGGTGCGGCCGTTGCCGGCATCGCCGGCGCCATTGAGCTCGAGTCCGACATCTATGACGCAAGGGGCCTCGTCACCTATGTCGCGGACGAGTACCTGCTGGATATCATCTCTGATACCACGGAGCGCACGCCGACATTCATGATCCCGCCATTCCGCACGGTGGACGATTCCACGTCTCCGCCCTCGTGGGCATTCGTGAAAGACCCCGTGCGCTCCACGCGCGAGGCGTGGGATCACATGCTGCGCCGCGCGCCGCGCGGCATCGGCTGGACGCGTGATGACTATGTCGCAATGAAGGGAAGCGCGCGCATGATCGCCCGGCCGCCGGCNNAAGGACGCTGCTCGCAATCGGGACCGCGCGCAGCGATGTCGAGGGCTTCACGACGCTCGTCGTCCCCTGTGCGATTCCGCGCACGCCGATGAACCTCTTCTTCCATCTCGCCGTGAAGCTGATCTTCAACACGGTCTCCACTGGCACCATGGGAAGGCTCGGCCGCATCTGGGGAAACTGGATGATACAGGTCAATGCGACGAACAAGAAGCTCGTGGACCGCGCCACGCGCATCATCGCGGGGCTCGCGGGAATCGGCTATGAGGAGGCGTGCATCGAGCTGCACCGGACGCTCGCCGAACAAAGCGCAGGCGACGCGGCGGCCGGGGATTCCTGCGTCGTGCGGACGCTCAGGCGCCTGGGCCGGTCCCCGGTGAAGTAACGGGACGTTCCCATTCATCGCCTGATACCACGATTGCGTGGCGCGCCCAGAATGCAACGGCCTCCGTCAGCTCGGCCAGGGGCAGCTCGGGATCGTGGATCTCACGGGGCGCGACACGGCCGGGGTACAGGGTGTGCAGGATGAAATGTTTTTCATCCTGCCAGATTCCCCAGACGCAGAGCCACAGCGTCCTGCTTTTCCTCCCTTCGATGAGATGAGACGGCAGTGTGCGTCCCCGGCGGAGCGCCCAGAAGTCGCCGCGTGTCCAGGGCCAGAGCCTTCTGAGGCCTGTCCATCCCACAACGGTCGGTGCCTTGAAACCGAAATGCTCCCAACCGGTACGGCGCGGCGAGGCCTCCAGCCGGGACCGGGCCCACGCGACCGCTGTATCGAGTGGGACGATGAACTGGTCAACGTGGGCGCGCATATGCTGCTCGTCGCGGAATGAAATGCTGATGCCGTCTTTCATTTGATGCCTGATGAGATGTAGCCCCTGACGAATTGCTTCTGGAAAACGATGAAGGCGACCAGGAGGGGCAGCGTGACGATCATCGTCGCGGCGGAGAGCAGCCCCCACTGCGCCCCGATCTCTCCCATCTGCGTGAAACGCACGAGACCCGCCGTGAGCGGCCGGACAGTATCCGATTGCGTGACCACGAGGGGCCAGAGGAAGTCGTTCCAATGGAAGGACAGGGACGAGAGGACGATCGCGGCAAGCGGGGCCTTCGACGTGGAAAGATACACGTGGCGCAGCTCCTGGTCCCAACGGCAGCCGTCGATGGCCGCCGCGTCCGCGAGGTCCCGCGGCAAGGACAGGAAGCTCTGGCGCAGGAGGAATGTGGCGAAGGCCGAGCCGAAGAAGGGCAGCGCGATGCCGGGGATGGTGTCGTAGAGGTGAAGGAAGCGGATCGTCGCGAAGTTCGGCACCAGCAGGGCCGCTGTCGGGATCATCATCTGCAAAAGTATGATCGTGAAAAGCGCCTGGTCTCCTTTGAATCGATACCGTGCGAAAGCAAACGCGGCAAGGCTTGCGGTGACGACCTGGAACCCGATGATTGCCCCGACCTGCATGAGCGTGTTCGCATAGTAGCGCGCAAATGGCGCAAGGGCAAATGCCTTGACGTAGTTGGCAAGACTGAGCGACGAGTGGAAAAAAACATTCCCCAGCGCGAACGGGAACTCGGGCGGACGCAGGGATGCGGCCACTGCCCAGGCAAGGGGGGCGAGCATCAGGATCGATATGACGGTGAGCGCGACGAAACGGGCGNNCCTATTTTTCATGGCGTTCACTGATGAGGGTATTGGTGACGGTGAAGGCGAGCAGCGCGATCACGAGCATCAGAGTGACCGCATCCCCACGGCCGATGTCCATGCGGTCGAACCGGAGCTGCCAGAGGTAATACAGGGGAAGCGTGCTCGTGCCGCTTGGCCCTCCCTGGGTCAGCACGAAGACGTGGTCCACCGTCTGGAATGCGCCGATGAAGGCGATCGTCGTGACAAAGAGCGTCTGGCGGCGGATCAGGGGAAGGATGATGCGCGTGACCAGGCGCAGGCCGCCGGACCCATCCATGCGGGCAGCCTCGACAAGCGACCTGTCGAGATTCTGCAGGCCGGTGAGGAAGAAGAGCATGAGGAAGCCCACGTTCTTCCAGAATGCCACGAGTGCCAGCGCGAAAATCGCAAGGGACGGGTTTCCCGCCCAGTTTTCAGGCCCTGCATAGCCGAAGAGCCGAAGGAACTGATTCCAGAGCCCATATCCCGGGGTCAGGAAAAACAACCAGATCGTCGCGGCGCTCACCAGGGGGAGCACCGTGGGATGGAATGCGGCGAGCCGGAAAAAGGCGAGCCCTTTCATCTTGCCCTCCAGGAGGAAGGCAAGGATCAGCGCCGCGATCAGGAGGAGCGGGATGAGCGCAAGGAGATAGATGCCGGTATTCGTGACTACTTGTAGAAACTCAGGGTCCTTGAACAGGTCCGTGAAGT
Source organism: Spirochaetaceae bacterium (assembly GCA_003154555.1). Classification (GTDB taxonomy): domain Bacteria; phylum Spirochaetota; class Spirochaetia; order SZUA-6; family Fen-1364; genus Fen-1364. The sequence continues at coordinate 1,600 of PMDT01000017.1, read as the reverse complement.
TGCCAAACCCTGCAAAGACCGGCACCTGGTATTTCGGGATGTTGAGCTTGTGCTTGAAGAGACTCCCGACCAGGACTTCTCCCAGGGGAAAGAGCGTGAAGAGGCAGACGAAAACGAGGGTTGGCGCCACGAGCACATACGGCAGAATCCGGTAGCGCTTCGTGACGCCAACCTCTCTCAGGCTCTAGCGGTAGTCCGCCAAAGCCTTGTCCGATTCGCTCTGCGCGGCATTCATCGCATCCTTCGGTGTCTGGGTGCCGTTGAACGCGTTCTGCAGGTACTTGTTGAATATCGTCTTCACGGCGTTCAGGTTCTGCGTGGCAAGCTCCGGCTGTGCCGATGAGAGGGCGGCGAATGCGTCCGCCGCCTGCGGCACCTGAACGAGCCATGCCTTGAACTCCGGCGTCGCAGTCGCCGATGTGCGGTGCGGGATGTACCCGGTGGCCTGGCTGAAAGTGGCAACACGCGAAGGATCCAGCAGGTACTGCGCGAAGGCGAAGGCGGCCTTCCTCTCCGCAGGGGTGTGGCCAGCGGTGAGGTACAGGTTCCCGCCGCCGGTGACGCTTGCCAGGGTGCCCGCGACCTTCCCGGGAACGGCCATGACGCCGACCTTGAACTTCGCCGTCTTGAGTATGCCCGCGAGGCTGCCCGTGGTGTGGATGATCATCGCGGTTTTTCCGGCGGCGAAGTTCTGCGTCGATGAGCCCCAGGCCACCTGCACGCCCGGGGGTGTTGCCTTGTATTTCTGGCTCAGGTCCAGGTAGAACTGGACCGCGTCGATCACCTCCGGCGCGTTGAAGTTCAGCGTCACATCGTCGGTGAAGACGTTCTTTCCGGCGCCTATCGCAAGTGGCTGGAATGTCCAGTAGGGATTCTCCGTGGGGATCTCGATGCCCCAGCGTGTCTTTCCCCCGTCAACCGTCAGGGCCTGCGCGTCCTTGCCCAGCTCGTCCCAGCTTTTCGGGGGCGCAAGCTTGGAAGCGGCGAACAGGTCGGCATTGTAGTACAGGACCACGGCCGAGCGCTGGAAAGGGACACTCCAGAGCTTGCCCTTGTAGTGCGAGTTTCCCATGTAGGCAGGCAGGAAGTCCTTGATGAACGCAGCGCCACCGGGAGCCGCGGCCACGAGGTCGTCAAGGCTGTCGACGTACTTCGCGTTCACCAGGTCGTAGACGTCGGTGGCGAGCATCACCGCCAGCGTCGGAGGGGTGGCGCCGCCCTGGATCGCCGTCTGGATGGCTGTCTTCACGTCGGGATAGCCGCCGGAGAAGATCAGGTTCACCTTCACGTCAAGATTCTTCGCCATGTAGTCCTGCGCCCAGCCCTTCAGCATCGCGGTGATCGGGGCATCGACGGCGACAGGGTATGCGAGGCTCACCTCGACGGGTGCTGCGGCCACGGCCCACCCCAGGCATACCATGAGGATTGCGCACAGAAGCGCGTGTCGTTTCATGTTCTCCTTCTTTCAGGGGCCTGCACGGCTCCGTGCCGGGCATCATGCGGCCGAACCCGATGCCGCGTCAATCGACCTAGCTCATCGGCCTGATGCGCACCTCGATGTCCTTCGCGGATGCAAGCAGGGCGGTGAGCTTTGACGTGT
>PMDT01000258.1 GCA_003154555.1 Spirochaetaceae bacterium | reverse complement strand
CCGACGTCTCCGACGAGATCTGCGGACTGGCCGTGACCATCCATCGCCGGCACCCCGGCGCGGTGTTCTTCGGCGGGCAAATCGTCTTTTCGGAAGACTCCTTCCTCACCCGGCTGCTCTTCAACCACACCACGTTCGCCGTCCAGCGTCGGCTCCATCAGCTCGGCATCCCGTTTCTTGTCATGCCCGTCAGGGTCTGAGAGGCCTTTCCCTTACTTGTCCATCGGCGTATGCAATCAGTACATTGGATGGTGGAAGCATTGGTATGGCTTCCCCGAGCCGCCCCGCATGGGGGGCCCGGTGGCTCGCCCGCACGGGGAGCCGACACGCTGTATAAGGGAGGCACTCCCATGACCAATCGGGTATTTACATTCGACCTGGGACGCATCATGGACGAAGCGTTCAAGTTCGCCGAAGGCTTCGGCGGGCACTTCGACAATGACGCCCGGGAGCGGATGCGGCAGGCAGCCGAGCATTTCGGCAAGGGGCCCTTCGGCAATCCGGACTATTACCCCGCCTACATGTATCCGCCGTCCACGATCTACCTCACGCGCGACAAGAAGCTCGTGGTGGAAATCGCGCTGGCAGGATTCGAGGAGAAGGACATCACGGTCCAGTTCCGCGGCGATCACCTCCTCTTCTCGGCAAAGGCGCCGCAGGCGCTGGAGAATGAGGAAGGGATGCAGTACTTCAAGCGCCGCCTGAAGCTGAAGGACATCGAGGAGCAGCGCTACTACGCGCCGGCCGACAAGTTCGACCAGGCAGGCACCCAGGCGCGGTTCCACAACGGCCTCCTGCGCCTGGTCGTTCCCCCGCGGGAGCAGCCCGAATCGGGGGAGGAGATCCGAATCAACATCCGCACGGAAGGCGTTTCCGGTCCCTCCGCGGTCTAGGGCGCGGCGCTCGAGGCTTCGCGCGGGATGCCCGCTCGCGTCCTGATGATCCAGGGGACCTCCTCCGCGGCAGGCAAGAGCCTGCTCGTGACGGCGCTCTGTCGGATCTTCAGGCGCGACGGCATCCGCGTGGCCCCCTTCAAGGCACAGAATCTCTCCCTGAACTCGGCGGTCAGCCTCGACGGGAAGGAGATCGGGAGGTCCCAGGCGGTTCAGGCGCAGGCGTGCGGGCTGGAGCCCGATGCGGACATGAATCCGGTGCTTCTCAAACCGGAAGCCGGTCTGCGCATGCAGGTCGTGCTGAATGGCAGGGCGTGGAAATCGGTGGGGCCCGGTGACGGGGACGAGTGCCGCCCCCGGCTCTGGAAAACGGTGGAAGAGGCGCTGGAGCGCCAGCGTGCGCGCTACGATCTCGTGGTCATCGAAGGCGCCGGCAGCCCCGTGGAGATCAACCTCAAGAGGGACGAAATCGTCAACATGCGCGTCGCGCGCGCCTGCTCCGCGCCGGTGCTCCTGGCCGCAAGCATCGAGCTTGGCGGCGTGTTCGCTTCTCTCGTGGGCACCCTCGCGCTCCTGGAGCCGGACGAGCGGGCGCTCGTCAAGGGCTTCGTGATCAACAGGTTTCGCGGGGACCCCGGCCAGCTCACGCCCGGCCTGCGGATGCTGGAAAAGCTCACAAGCGGCACGCCCGTTCTGGGCGTCATTCCCTACATGGAGAATTTGCGCCTGCCGCAGGAAGATGCGGCGGTCATTTCCGGCGGGGGGCTTTCCCCTGACCCCTGGGGCGTGGATATCGCCATCATTCATCTGCCGCACATTTCCAATTTCGATGACTGTGATCCCCTGGCCATGGAGGCAGGCGTCCACGTCCGGTTCGTCTCCTCGGTGCGGGATCTCGGGTCGCCGGACGCCCTCATCATCCCCGGCAGCAAGTCAACGCTTTCGGACCTCGCATGGCTTTCATCGCGGGGCTTCGGCCATGCCGTGCGGGCATACGCGGACCAGGGCGGCGTCGTCGTGGGCATCTGCGGAGGCTACCAGATGATGGGGCTGGCCGTGCATGACCAGGCGGGAAGTGACGGAGTGGCCGGCACGCGGGAGGGCCTGGGTCTCCTCCCGGTGGAAACAACTTTTGAAGAAGAGAAGGCAGTGCGCCAGGTGGTTGCAACCGTCAAAGGGGGCCCGGGATTCCTCCGCTCCTGCGCGGGCCACGAAGTATCGGGCTATGAGATACATCGCGGGCGCACGCTGCCGGCGGCAGGCTGGGAACCCGTCTTCACACGGGGGGACGGGACACCGGACGGCGCCGCGGCGCGGGACGGCCGGGTGTGGGGCACNNGGAGAATCGCTGCACGCTGTCGTAGAACGGGAAATCGACAGGGTGGCGGATGTCGTGGCCGCACACCTCGACATGGACAGGGTGCGCGGGATCTGCGGGTGAAAGACCGACCGCTTCCCGCCGGGAGGGCGTTCGGTGTATGCTGACGGAGAGTTCGTCATCCGCTGCGTACCACCACCAGAGAGAAAAGGTCTCAGACACGGGAGGAAGGTCTGAAACGTCGTTTCGTTTGTCCACTTTTGATCGCACTCGTTCTTGCAGCCTTCATGGGCGGGAGCCTCTGGGCCCAGCCCGTGCAGACAACCGGGGCGCAATCGGATAAGCCGCTCCTGAGCTGGGCGCGCGCGGCAATTCTCATCGACCAGGCAACCGGACGGGTCCTCTACCAGTACAATGCGGACCAGGCCTTCGTGCCGGCGTCGCTCGCCAAGCTGATGACGCTTCACATCGTTTTGCGCATGCTGGACGAACGGCAGATCCGGCGCACGGACGTCGTATACCTGTCCTCCAACGCCTGGGCGGACCACCAGGTCCCCGGATCCACCGTCATGCACCTGGAGCCGGGCCAGATCGTCACCGTGGAGGAGCTCATGAAAGGCGCCGCCGTTGCGTCGGGCAATGACGCCGCAAACGCACTGGCAGAATATGCTGCCGGCAGCATCCACCTCTTCGTCCAGTGGATGAATGATGAAGCGCGCTTCATGGGCTACACCCGGATGCATTTCACCGACCCGGCGGGGGCGGAGGAGGGCAACCTCGTCACGGCGCGGGAGTTCGCGGATTTCTGCCGCCGCTACATCATGCTGCACCCGGACGCGCTGGAAGAGCTGCATTCCGTGCGGGAGTTCGAATATCCCCTGGCACAGAACATGCCGGACGGGCGGCTTCCCCGGGACCCGGTGAAAAAGCAGTACAACGCCAACAACCTGGTCTGGTGGGGGGTCGGGGTGGACGGCCTGAAGACGGGCCGGCTGGACGATGAGAACTTCACCGCGGCCATCACTGCGCGCCAGGGCTCCATGCGCGTCATCGCCGTGCTGCTGGGGGTCGCGGGGCTCACGCTCCCGGAAGGTATGATGAAAAGGGCGCAGGACACGCTTGCCCTTCTTTCGTACGGTTTTCGCAGCTATACCACCGTCTCCCTGGACACTCCCACGCTCCCGCCCGTCCGCATCTGGAAGGGGACCAGGAAAGATGTCCCCGTCGTTCCCGCCTCCCCCATCCAGCTTACCGCGCGTCCCGACGAGATGGCCGGTCTCACCTACTCCATGCTGAGCCGCTCGCCCCTGGTTGCTCCCGTCTACAGGGGACAGGCGGTGGGAGAGCTTGTCTATTCATCGCCCACGGGGGAAGTCGTGCGCATTCCGCTGCTCGCGACGGCGAACGTGGACAGGGCCGGTGTCGCGCGTCGCGTGTGGGACACGGTTGCACTCGGGCTGTCGGGCTTCCTGGAGGACGCGCTTGCCGCCGTGCACGGCGCGCTTGACACATTCCATCCCACGGCGGTAGTCTCTGCCGAAAGTCAAGACCAGCTGCAGAGGAGGACACCGTAATATGATTGCCGCAAACCTCTTCACACCCACGTCCCCCCGGGGCGGATCGAGGTAGTCCTCCCTTCCCATTGAAGCTCTGAGGCTCCTCTTCCGCCGTGGCACGACCGTCAGTGTCGGGCCGACGCGCGTCCGCGCGCCTGCGTCCGAACACGGAGGAAAACCCATTGGAGCTTTCATCACTCGGCTGGAACAGCCGTTTCGCATGTGACTTCGAACAATACGCCGGCGCCGGCCTCGTGCCTGCGCGTGTGATCGTCGGGCAGCGTGAGCTGTGCACGGTCATCTCCCCGCAGGGCGAAATGCTTGCGGAAGTCTCAGGACGCTATCGCCACGAGGCGGAAGAGAAATCCGACTTCCCCGTCGTCGGTGACTGGGTCGCCGTGACGCCGCGGCCGGGAGACGAGCGTGCAACTGTCCACGCCCTGCTTCCACGGTCGAGCGCATTCGTGCGCAAGGCGGCGCAAGGGTCGGGGGCACGGCACACACGCGCGCAGCAGCAGGTCGTGGCGGCCAATATCGACATGGCGCTCATTGTCATGGCACTCGATCACGACTTCAACGTCCGTCGCCTGGAACGCTACCTCACGCTCGCATGGGGCGGCGGCGTCCAGCCTGTCGTGGTTCTCAACAAGGCCGACCTCTGCGCGGAGCTNNGGGCGGACCGCCGCGCTGCTGGGGTCGTCCGGCGTCGGCAAGTCCACGCTCATCAATCGGCTGCTGGGCAGCGCGCACATGGCCACGGCGGCCGTCCGCGCAGATGACAGCAGGGGACGGCACACGACGACGCACCGCGAGCTGGTCGTCATCCCGTCCGGCGCGCTGCTCATCGACAACCCGGGCATGCGGGAGGTCGGCCTCGTCGGGACGGAGGAGGACCTGGGGGCGGCATTCTCCGACATCGACGAGCTCGTGCATGAATGCCGCTTTTCGGACTGTACGCATGCCACGGAGCCCGGCTGTGCGGTGCGCGCCGCGCGGGAGCAGGGGGACCTGAGCGAGGACCGCTATCAGAGCTGGAGGAAGCTGCAGAAGGAGCTTGCATACCTGCTCGCGCGCGACGACGTGCGGGCGCAGGCGGCTCAGCGGCAGATGCTGAAGGCGCGCGCGAAGTACGCAAAAGGCTTCCGCAAGGATCGTCGATGAGGCGGGCCTCTCTCTGAAATAGGCACGCGCCCGTCGCGTCGCGGCGGGTGCTATTTGCCTTCCCAGATGATCACGGTCGGACCGGCAGGCTGACGGCTTCCTCCCGCGGGCTCCAACGTCACTTTCAAGGCCTCGGGAGGCGTGGCGAGCGCGGGTGTCTCCGCGACAAGGAGCGCATCCCCTTCGGAATCAGGCGTGGCCGTTCCCATCGAGATCCAGTTTCCCTTGCTGAATGCCCAACCCTGGTAGGTCCGGCCTGCCGGGGCCGCGGGGAACTCGTGCAGCGCGAACACGCCGATGTCGGACTGCGGCCTGAACCGATACGAACCGTGGGTGCCGCCGGTGACGCCAGGCGCGGCAGGCACGTGGAGGATCGTTACGTCGCTCATCGTCGCCATGGAGAGGGCGCGATCGTTTCGCTGTGAGAGCATACGCTGCGCGTGGACGCGCAGTCCGTAGCCCGCGAGCACCGCAATGGCGACGGCTGCAACCCCGAGTGGTGCAAGGATGTACCGCAGCTTTCCCAGCCCCGCGCGGATACGCGCTTTCACCGTCCCGACCGGCAGATTCAGCGCGGCGGCGACCTGGTCATGCGTGAGCTCCTCGAAGAATGCAAGGCTCAGCGCCTGGCGCTGCGTGGGCGGCAGCCGCTGGATCGCCGCGCGGACCGCCCCGCGCCGATAGGCCTGCCAGGCGGCTTCCGCCGGCTCGGACCGCGCATCGGGCAGACGCTCCACCTCGTCCGCTTCGGCCTCCGCGTCGATCAAAGGACGCCTGCTGCGCGTGCGCAGCTCGTTGAGGATCCGGTGGTGCGTGATCTGCATGAGCCACGGTCGAAATGCCCCGCGACGGGGATCGAATGTTTCGGCTTTTCGCCAGACCGTGAGAAAGATGTCCTGGACGATGTCTTCCGCGGCGGCCGGGCCGAGGCTTTCAGAGGCGATATGAAAGACCAGCGGCGCATACCGGGAGAACAGGGGCTGGAGGCCCTCCGGTTGGCGCCGGCTCAAGGCGCGCATGCACGATTCGTCGCTCGATTCGACGCCCTGCACGGTCTCCTGGTCTGTCTTCATCGCCAATTTCCTCTCTCATCAAAGTACTACACCGGAGGCGCCGCTTTGGATGCATTTTTCAGAGCAGCAGTTCTCATTTTGGACCTTCCTGAGGTCTGGAACAGGCATGCGTGCTTGAAAACGGCGGTTTATTAAGGGACAAAATGAGAACTGCATCATTCAATCACCATGCTGAGAATTGCTGTCTTCAGAGGACGCTCCCTTGCCAAATGCCTCCGGCGGGTACACAGTCTCTGCAGTCGAATGGTGGAGGAGGATGTGATGGCGGTGGAGTGGAAGCTCGGAGATTTCAAGGTCGAAGACCTTTTGTCCATGGCGGTAGTGCTGGAGCAGAAAGGCTACGATTTCTATTCGGCCTTCATCGAAAAGAGCCCCGACCGCAGGGTCAAGAACGAGATCCGTTTCCTCCGGGAGGAGGAGGCGCGGCACAAAACCCTTTTTCAGGACATGCTGAAGAAGAAGGGAAAGTCCCCCAGCAGCAAGCCAGGCGCGGCGCTGGACAAGATCGTCCAGAAAGAAATCATCGTCCCGCTGGAAGAGCTTCTCTCGTCGAAGAAAATCGAATCAAACGACGCTGCCCTGAGCTTCGGTGCCGCAATGGAGAAGAAAAGCATCGATTTCTACACGGCCCTGGCAGCGCTTCCCGATGCGGCATCCCTGGCGTCCGACATCTCCGCGATCGTGACAGAGGAGGAAGCCCATCTTTCGAAGCTCAACGTGATGATGGGCTACTGAGTGAGAAAACCCTCCTCGTAGCCTGTCTCGTACATGGCCACGATGTTTTCCACGGGGCTCACGGACTGAAGGTTGTGGCACGGGGCGAGGATGTAGCCGCCGTTGGCCCCGAGGATGCGGAGGTTGTCCTCCACCTCGCGGCGGACGTCCGCAACGGACCCGAAAGGCATCGTCACCTGGTTGTCCATTGCGCCATGGAACACGATCCGTGCGCCGAAGTCCCGCTTCAAGCCCTCTCTCTCCATGCCCGCACATCTCCACTGAACGGGATTCAGGATATCCATGCCGATCTCGATGAGGCCGGGTATCGCTTCCCGCACGCTTCCGTCACTGTGCGTCATCACGGCCACGCCGCCCTGGTGGAGCAGCGCCATGAGCTTCTTCATGCGGGGAAGGAAAAACTCCCGGATATGCGCCATCGAGTACATGAGCCCTGACTGGGCTCCAAAATCCTCTCCGACCAGATTGTACGTGAGCCTGCCGGGGATGGTCTCCAGGGTGCGCAGGATGCGGGTGTATTCATAGTCGTAGAGCTTCTCAAGAATGTAGTGCACCAGCGGCGGATCTGAGGCGAGGTCCATGAAGGATTGCTCCATGCCGCGCAGATACTTGTACAGGTAGAACGGCTCGGAGAAAGGTCCCTCGCACGGATAGCCCTCCTTGCCCGAAAGCTTTGCGGGTAGCACGCTGTAGTCGAACCAGTCGTGCTTCGGCCAGGTGTAGCCCTTTTCGATCTCATCAATCGTGGAATACTGCGCGAGCGGGTGGAACGTGGGCTCGTCATATTCCCCTTTTCCGTATGAGACGCCAGTATAGCCGACACCGAAATAATCGAAGCCTTTCTTCAATGCGGGCCCCACGTACGCGGGCTCGACGGTCACGGGACGATCGATGTGCAGGATCCTGAACATTTCCCACTGGTCGCTCACACCCAGGCGTTTCATGATTCCCGCCTCCGCCTCGGGGGTCGCCCAGTAGTCCATGGGCACGCGGTCGGGCTTCTGGCGGCGCAGCACGGCCAGCCAGCGCTCGCGCGGCGACATGGTTTCTTTGCGCGCGCGGAGCGCGCACGTTCGCTTCTTAGGCATGGGAAGTCACCTG
>PMDT01000230.1 GCA_003154555.1 Spirochaetaceae bacterium | reverse complement strand
AGAAGCCGCACCGATTCATTCCGCACTACCCGCATCCGGCGGGCGAACGATTCCAGGGCTTCCACGCGACCGGCGACACGCATCGTAGGCCAGGCGCCGCGGCCGTGGTCCCACGCGCGCCGCGCCGCGGCCAGCGCCTCCCCGGCCGCCGCCCGGTCCTGACGCGCAGCGGGGCCGATCACGCGCTGGCTCAGCGTCCCGTCGGCGGCGCGCAGGCAGACCGCGGAGAGCGCCTGCGCGGTCGCACCCGGCCACGCACCGATCTTTCCTTCGATCAGGAAATCGACGCCGCGTTCATAGGTGCCGCCGCCCGCCGCGAAATCCGCATCGGCGGGGACATCCGCCTGCCGGGGAAAGAGTGACGCAACCCTTTTTCTGACGTCTTCTGCCATGCCGCAACCTTGGCGCCGGCGCCGCACGCTGTCAAGCAAGCCAGCTGCGCAGCAGACAGCGAGGGCGGCGGGCCTCTACAGCAGCAACTCCATGATAGTGACGTCGAGGAGCCGACCGAACTTCACGCCGACTTCCTTGAGCGTCCCGGCGACGAAAAAGCCCAGCGCGGCGTGCAGCCGGATGCTCGCGTCGTTGTCGGAAGAAATGCGGGCCAGCAGCGCGTGATGCTCGTGCGCGCGGCCTGCGTCGATGAGGGCCTGCAGGAGCGCGCGCCCGATGCCCCGACGCCGCGCTTCTTCCGCGACGTACACCGACACCTCGGCCGACTTCCCGTACGCCGCGCGATCCGACCAGGGGCTGAGCGACGCCCAGCCGTCGATGCTCCCTGCGGTCCCCGCGACGAACACCGGGTGGGAATCGCCATGATGGGTAAACCACGCATGGTGCTCCAGCGGCGTGCGGGGCTGCGTGTCGTAGGTGGCGGTGGAGGTCATGACCTCGTGGTTGTAGATGGCAAGGATCCGTGGCAGGTCCTTTTCACGCGCGGGACGGATGGAAACAGGTTCCATGCGAATGAGTTGATCAGAATGCGGCGTTTCGTGTCCAGCCACCTCGTTTGAAATGGGAATATTGTTTACTGTAATCATTACATAATATTATAATCATTCTGACAGAGGGGGCAGACATGCTGACAAAGTCGCAATATGCGGAAGCCCGCAAAAGAGCAATCGCGCTTTACGAAACGGCGGGCATCATCCTCACGAAACGGGAAAAAGAAGCCATCGAGGTCGCAGACTTCGGCCTGGGAGATCTTCAGAAAATCGGTCTGGAGGTTCTCGTGTATATGAACACCTCCCGGGTCTGTGCGAAAGAGCTCGCCATGTTCCCCGAACAGACCTGCCCCGAGCATTTCCACCCGGGCAAAGGAGGAACCCCCGGCAAGGAAGAGACCTTCCGATGTCGATGGGGAAGGGTTTTCTTGTATGTTCCGGGGCAGCGATCTGCGCCGCGGATGGGCGGCCTGGAGGCATATGCGAAGCATCTCACCGCAACGCACGAGATAGTCCTTGAACCGGGCGAGCAGTATACCCTCCTGCCTGACACTCTGCACTGGTTTCGCGCCGGGACCGAAGGTGCCGTGGTGTCAGAATTCTCGACGACGAGCACGGATGACGCCGATGTTTTCACCGATCCCCGGATCGGACGATTCACAAAAATAGCGGAATCTTGAGCTCATATTGTTGACAAGGCCTTGCCCATGCATCATAATCTTTTAGCATTTCATTATAATATTATAAACTAAGACCGGAAAGGTGGTGTCGATTGCCATTAATCTCAATGGGCAAATTGCTGCGGCACGCACAAGAGAACAAATATGCCGTTGGATACTTCGAATCCTGGAACCTGGAATCGCTCCTGGCAGTAAAAGATGCCGCGGAGCAGGCAGGCTCACCCGCGATTATCGGATTCAACGGAGGGTTTCTCGGCAACAGCAAGAGGAAAGTGGCGGAGAGCATCCGCATCTATGGCGCCCTCGGCCGGGCGGTCGCAGAAAACGCCAGGGTTCCGATGTCGCTCATCCTCAACGAAGCGACTGAGGTCTCGCTGCTCATGGAGGCGCTCGAGGCGGGGTTCAAGGTCATCATGCACGACAACGAAGGGGGCGGCCTTTCGGAATCGATCCGCATCAACACGGCCATCGTGCGTGCCGCCCACGGAGTCGGCGCCGAGGTCGAGGCGGAGATCGGGGAGCTTCCCACCGCGGAGATCGGGGGAGCCCTGGCAAGCCCGGGTGAGAAGACCGATCCCGACGAGGCGGCGCGATTCGTGAGAGAGACAGGCGTGGATGCGCTGGCAGTAGCCATCGGGAACGTTCACGTCCTGGAGGGGCGGAAATCGCGGCTGGACTTTGACCTCCTGGCAGAACTTCGGCAGAAGGTGACGGCGCCGCTCGTCCTGCACGGCGGCACGGGCATCGATGAGGCGGAGCTGCGCAAGGCGATCCATGCAGGAATCTGCAAGATCAATGTCGGCACCGTTCTGCGCCGAAAATTCATCAATTCGCTGAAGGGATACTACCAGACCCACGACGTCGACCTCCTCGACCCCGGTGCGGTGACAAGCGTCGGAGGAGACGTCGACATGCTCGTCGGCGCGAGGGCAGAGATCGCGGCGGAGATCGTCCGGCTCATGAGAGTCTTCGGGTCCGAGCGCCAGGCCGCGTCGATCGGCTGAAGGAGGCTGTCATGGACGGGAAGAAACCGCGTGTCGCGATTGTCACATTCACCGACATGCGCGACGAAGGCATCTCCTCGGATGCCGTGGAAAAGCATCTGCGGGACAGGCAGAACGAGCTCGCCCGGTTCCTGGCAGAGAACGGAGTCTCGGTGATCGACCCCCTGGCGAGTCTGCGCGTCGGCGGCTCGTCCTGGTACGGGGTGAGGAGCTTCCAGGAGATCGACGTCCTTCTGGCCACCCTGGCGGCGTCACGGGTGGAAGCGGCAATCATCGGGGCATGGACATGGTCCCCGCCGATGCTCGTGAAAGAGTTCGTCCGCAAGCTGGACCGGCCCATCCTCTATTACTCGGAGAACGACCCGATGGCGGGATCGCTCTCCCAGATGAGCGCCACGTGCGCGAGCCTCATGGAGTGGTCGGTGAACCGCCACGCCCTGCAGCACGAAAGGAACTTCGGCGACAGGAAGGCGATGCTCTCCTGGATTCGCGGCATTCACGCCGCGGCGGAAATGAGGGAAAGCGCCGCCCTGCTGTGGGGCGGCACATATGCGGTGAAAATGGAACAGCTCCAGGACGACATCCCGAAGCTGAAGAGCTTCATGATCAGGGACATCCTGATGGAAGATCAGTATGTCCTCATCAACAGGGCGGAGAAGATCATCCACGGGCAGAAGGAAAGGATCGCCGCGTTCTACGACTGGCTCACGGGACACGGCCTGGTCCTCCAGCGCGACGCGAAGATGGTCACCCAGACGGCTCTTGCAAAACAGGCCGCGCTCCTGCTCGCCGCCCGGGACAGGCTTCGCGAATTGGAGAGCGAAAACATCCGGGGCGTCTCGATCAAGTGCCAGCCGGAGATCTACGCGGAGTACGGGGTGAACGCCTGCACGCTGCCCGCCTTCCTTCCTTTTGCGGAGAACGAGGAAGGCAGCCAGTACGCCTGGCCGACGGTCTGCGAGGGGGACATCAAGGGACTGCTCACCTCGATGCTGTTCCACGCCATCAATCCGGACGTTCCGCCCGCGTTCGGCGACCTGGTCTCCGTCGGCGACGATCACATCGAGTTCGCCAATTGCGGGGCAGGCTCCGTGTTCTGGGCGGGCAACTCAGGCAGCGCGAAGGACGTGCTGCCCCGGGTCCGCGCGGTTGCGAACATCCATGGCCAGTCCGGTGCCGCGTACAGCTACCACGGCGTCGCGGCGGAGAAGATCACGGTGGGCCGGCTCACGCGCATCAACGGCCGCTATTACATGCAGCTCGGGGCGGGTAAAGAACTGGACTCCCGTACGTTCCTTCAGCGGATGCTCGGGGACAAGGAGCCGGACCACCTCGCCGGTACCTGGGGAAAGGTCGTGGTGAACCTCGGGGTGAAGGCCGAAAGCTTCGTCAAGGTCATCGGCGCCAATCACCTGAGCGCGACCCTGGGGGACGTCACGGCCGAGGTGGAGGTCGCCTGCAATCTCTGGGGAATACCCGTGGTGCGTCTGGACTCTGACCAGGAGATGAAACGCTTCTATCGCGACGTGCGGACAGTCGCACAGTGAGGGAGACATCACCATGAAGCACCTCATCGGCATCGACCTTGGCACGACAGCCGCGAAATGCGCCGTTTACACGGAGGAGGGGACGTGCGTCACGGATGCGCAGGAGGAGATGAAGATACGCTACCCCCGGTCCGGCGAGGCGGAGCAGGATGCCGAGGATTTCTACACCGTGGCCTGCCGCCTGATCCGCGCCTGCCTCACGACCTCCGGAATCGACGCGAAGAGCGTGGCAGGGATCGCCATCGACAGCCAGATGGGCGGCATCATGTCGGTCGACAGGGATTTCCGGGCGGTGACGTATTACGACACCCCGCTTGATTCCCGGAGCGCCGATGAAAATCGCTTCATGCACGAACGCTGCGGGGATCTGATTCTGAAGATGAACGGCTCGTTCTCCACGTTCGGCAACAAGATCCTCTACTGGAAAAAGCGGGAGGAATGGAAGAAGATCCACGCCTTCATCCAGCCCTCGGCATTCGTTTCGGGCAGGCTCGCCGGTCTCTCNNGAGCTGTGCGACACGCTGGACGTGGATTCCGCAAAGCTGCCCCGGATCGTGAAATCAACCGACATCATCGGCGCGACGACGCGCATCGCAGCCCGGGATACGGGGCTTCCGGTCGGCATCCCGATCGCGGCGGGCTGCGGGGACCAGACCGCGGGGTTCGTCGGCGCCGGCATCCTCAGAAAGGGGCAGCTCGTTGACGTGGCGGGCACCGCGTGCATCCTCGGCGCGTGCGTGGATTCCTTCCGATTCGACGCCGCGCACAAGACGCTTGCGTGCGTGAAATCCGCCGTGGGCGGCCTCTACTACCTGATCTCGGTCGTGCTGGGCGGCCGCACGCACAACTGGTTCATCGAGGAGTTCTGCAAGGAGGAGGCGCAGAAGATCCGCGCGGCGGGCGGCGACGTCTACCAGGCACTCGACGATGAGGCGGCCCGCATCCCCCCGGGCTCGGATGGCCTGATATCGATCAACTACCTCCAGGGGAGGTTCTTCCCGCCGGAGCCTTCCGTCCGCGGTCTGTTCATCGGGCACACGTGGGCCCACACGCGGCCCCATTTCTACCGCGCAATCCTGGAATCCATCGCCTACGATCACTACCTTACCCGACAGATCATCCGCGAGCTTCTCCCCGACGCGGAGCTGGGAACGGTCACCGCCATCGGCAGCGGCGCGCGGAGCCCCTTGTGGATGCAGATCAAGGCGGACGTCCTCCAGGCTCCGTACGAGAGCCTGCTCCGGTCCGATCTCTCCACCCTCGGCTCCGCGCTCCTGGCGGGTTTCGCCACGGGCACCTTTGCTCCAGGCGACGACGCCACGCGCAGGTTCGTGAAGGTGAACAGGCGGATCGAGCCCCGGCCGGGGGAGGATGTGAAGTATCGCAAGAACATCGCTCTCTACGACGAGCTGTTCCATGCGCTGAAAGGTGTCTATCGAAGGCTCGCCCAACCGCAGCCGCAGGCCGCCGGTCGGCTGGCAGAGCCAGCCGATTCATCGCGCAATGAATCGCGCGATGAAAATACGTGAGCGCTCGCGACACCTTTCTCCGCACGATGCGCTTCGAGAGGGGGACGCGGAGCCTGAAGGCGGAGTTCGGCTACTGGACCACCACGATCAAGCGCTTCCAGCGGGAAGGCATGCCGATGGTCCAGGAGATTCCCGCGACCTTCCCGGACAACGGCACGGTGAGCGGCGCCGACAAGGTGGACCCCGCCGGCAGCGAGCTCCCCGACGTGAACGTGCGCGCCTGTTTCCGTCTGGAATCCTACGCCGCGAAGTTCCCGTCCAATTTCAGCCCCTTGCTGGACGTGAAGCTGATCGAGGAGGACGCGGAGAACAGGACCTTTGTCGATGCCTACGGCATCACGAAAAAGGAGCGGAAGAACGGGACATCGGCGCCCCTGGATATCCGATTCCCGATCGAAACGCCCCGCGATTTCCAATTGTACAAGGACCACTACGATCG
>PMDT01000168.1:5264-13647 GCA_003154555.1 Spirochaetaceae bacterium | reverse complement strand
GCGATGGTCGTGGTCTTGCCGACTCCCGTGGGGCCGACGATGATGACGATCTTTGAGCCTTTTGACCTGAATTGCAGCGGCGGGTCGATATCGATCCTCTCCCCGATCCAGCCGACCGTCGCGTTTTGCAGAAGGGGGAAGTTCTCCAGCGTTTCGAGTGAAAACTCCCTGCGCGCCCGCTCCCGGAGGGAGGCGATGAAATCCGGGGCGAACTCGTTGGCCGTCAACAGATCGTCCAATTGCCTGAGGGATGTGTGCATGTCGGCCCCCGCCGGCGTGTCGAACGCGGCCCGGTTCTCCAGGGATTCGCGCAGACCCTGGATTTCCTTCAGCAGCACCTGAAGGGTCTGCTCCTTCTTCACGGTCTCGAGGATCTTCTTTTTCTCTTCCTCCACCTCGGTTTTCCTCCTCTTGCTCCCATCCTCCGACAGGTATCCGGTCACCTCGACTCCCTCCGCGGCAAAGAGACCAAGGAACCCGCCCATGCGGACGGAGCGGTGTGTGAGGATCCGGGCATCCTCGCCGTAGAGCCCCTTCATTTTCTCGATCGCCTCACGGTTCGAACGTCCCTGAATGGTGAAGTACTGCATGCCGTGGTTGCTCCTGCCTATCCTTCGATGCGAATCTCGCCAAGAGACTCGACGGTGACGTCCGACGCCACCTCGAGGCTCGAGATGACGGCAAGGTGCGGGATCTCACGCGCACTTCCCGACTTCACGAGCGGCCGCGCCGCCTCCGAGCACAGCACGACCTCGTGGAAGCCCTGCTCCTGGACGCTCTTCACGCCGTTGGTAAGCGCGGTGATCCATTTGCGGTGCAGGGCCGGGTCCAGGCCCGAGACGATGCCGCGATTTGTCTCGAGGCGCGAATCGATGATCTTCTTCTCCAGCGAGGGCTCGATGGTGAGCACGCGCAAAATTTTCTTGTCATCGCAATACTGCAGGCAGATCTGGCGTCCCAGCGCCTGGCGCACCTTCTCGATGAGGAATCCGATGTCCTTCGTGACCGTGCCGTAGTCGGCAAGCGTCTCCAGGATGGCCACCATGTTGCGCACGGAGACGCGCTCGCCGAGAAGTCCCTGGAGCACCTTCTGGATTTCCCCGATGCCCAGCGCCTTTTTGACCTCTTCCACCACCGCGGGGTAGTCGGTCTTCAGCGTGTCCAGGATGGACTGCACCTCCTGCCGTCCGAGTATCTCCGCCGCGTAGCGCTTGATGATCTCAGTGAGGTGGGTGGCAATAATGGAGGGAGGATCGACGACCGTGTACCCCAGCCGCTCCGCCCGCTCCCTGTCCTCGTCCGTGATCCAGACTGCGGGCAGCCCGAAAGCAGGATCCCGTGTCGCTTCGCCGGGAATCTCCTCCGTGGTTTTTCCCGGCTGGATGGCGAGATAGTGCGCCATCTTGATGCGGCCGCGACCGACCTCGACGCCACGGATCTTGAATGAATACTCCGCCGGCTCCAGGCGCATGTTGTCGATGATCCGGATGCGCGGAACCACCAGGCCGAGTTCCAGTGCGGATTCCCGCCGGATGCGCGTGATGCGGTCCAGCAGCTCCGCGCCCTTCTCCTTGTCCACCAGGGGAATGAGACCGTAGCCGATCTCCAGGGACAGAGGGTCGAGAGGGACGACGGGAGAGATCTCCGCGGGTGCCGCTCTTTCCTTGTCCGCAACTTCGCGGGTGCGTGTTTTCTCTTCGTCCGCGATCTGGCGTCGCGTGAGAGTAATACCCAGCGCCCCGATGAGGGCAGCCAGCGGAATGAGCACGTACCAAGGGAATCCCGGAAGGAATGAGAGCACGACGAGAAATGCGGCCGCGATAAGATACGGCCGCGACTGGGCGGAGAACTGCTTCGTGATGTCCTTGCCGAACGAGGAGTCGGAGATGGCGCGCGTCACGATGATACCCGTGGCAGTGGAGATGAGGAGCGCCGGGAGTTGTGTGACCAGGCCGTCACCGATGGAGAGCGATATATAGGTGGACAGCGCGGTGTTCCAGTCCTCACCATGCAGGGTCATGCCGACAATCAGCCCGCCGACGATCTGGACGACGAAGATCAGGATGCCGATGCGCACGCTGCCGGAGATGAACTTCGAGGCACCGTCCATTGAGCCGTAGAAATCAGCTTCGCGCTGCAGATCGTTCTTCTTGCGGGTCGCCTCCTCCTCCGTGAGGAGGCCCGAGTTGTACTCCGCCTCGATGGNNGCGCCCTTCGTGATGACGATGAACTGCACCGCGATGATGATGATGAAGATGATGATGCCAATGACGTAGCCTTCCGCGCCCTTTGTGCCGACCACGAACGTGGCGAATGCGCGCACGATGTGACCGTTGAACTCGTGGCCCTTTGTGAGGATGAGCCGGGTGGAGGAGACATTGAGGGCCAGGCCGAAAACCGTCGCGATGAGGAGCAGGGTCGGGAAAACCGAGAACTCCAGGGCATGACGCGTATAGAGCACCGTCAGGATGATGAGGAGAGCGATAACGAGGTTGACCGCCATGAAGACATCCAGAAGCACCGCGGGCAGCGGGATCAGGAGCATCATGATGACCACCACGACGCCGATTGCGACGAGGACGTCGCTTCTCTGGCTCCAGAGATTCCCGACGACCGCACGCGCGTCAGCCATTTTTTCTCTCCATTTCCCGCACCGCCACGGCTCTCATCATCCGGCCGCCCCCGACGAAGCGGCGGCGCCAGCGGTCGCTCCCTCGCGCTCCGCCGCCATTCCCGCCTTTCCATTCAGCTTGTAGACCTCGGCGAGGATAATCGACATCGCGTCGTAGAACTTTTCCGGAATCGTGTCGCCGATCTCCACCTCACGGTAGAGCGCCTGCGCAAGCGGCTTGTTCTCCATGATGGGCACGCCGTTCTCCGTTGCCACTTCGCGGATTTTCTGCGCGACAATGTCCGCGCCCTTGGCCACCACCGTCGGGGCGATCATGAGCGCCCTGTTGTACTCCAGCGCCACCGCGTAGTGAGTCGGGTTGGTAATGACAACGTCCGCCTTGGGAACCGCCTTCAGCATCGTGCGGCGCATGATCTCGCGCATCCGTTCACGCAGCCGGCTGCGGGTGAGCGGGTCTCCTTCGTACATCTTGCGCTCCTCTTTCACCTCCTGCTTGGACATCTTGAGAGATTCCATGTGCTGGCGCCTCTGGAACCAATAGTCCACGGCGGAGAAGGCCAGGAAGGCGATTGCAGCCTCCAGCAGGATACGGAAGGCCACCTGGGAGATCAGCGACACTCCGGTGAAGAAGGAGGTAAGCGCCAGCTGCGTGAGGCGGTGCAGCTCCCCCATGATGTTCAGGTACCCGATGATCCCCACGACGGCAATCTTGACCAGGGACTTCGCGAAGTTGAAGAGAGCCTCGGTGGAAGCGAAGGACCGGGACAGCCACTTGCCGAACCGGGGCACGATCCTGCTGAAATCGGGGGTGATGGGCTTCGCGGAGAAGAGGAACCCGACCTGGATCACGTTGCCAAGAATGGCGACGACGAAAACCACCACCAGCACGGGAAATGTGATCTTCGCCAGCCAGCTTATGAACGCCTGCATGAGGCCGCCGTTCAAGGCATTCGGGCTCGTGGATATCGAAAGAAAGTAGACCATCATCTCCGCCGTGGTGCGCAGGATGTATTCCCCCATGAGTCCGATGGATGAAATCCCCGCCAGCAACACCAGGGAGGAGCTCACATCAGCGGAGCGGGCAACCTTGCCCTCCTCCCGCGCCTTGCGGATCTTGTGCTCGGAAGGCTCCTCGGTCCTGCCCTCGTCCTCTGCAGCGAACCACTGGAGATGAACAGAAAATGCCGCCATCCACGGTACTCCGTGGAGTTGCTCGCGGCCGCTATCATAGAAATCGCTCATCGTCGCAGGCTCCCCACCTGGGTGATAAACGCGTTGAGGGTCTGGAAGCTGCCATCGATGATGCGCTCCATTGCCGTCATCAGGTAAGGCATGGTCGCGAAAAGCAGCAGGAAGGACACGCCGATGGAGACGGGAAACCCCATCGTGAGAACGTCCATCTGCGGTGCCGCGCGCGCCATGAGCCCCATCGCGACCGAGACGAGCAGCAGCGTGCCGAGAATCGGGAAGGAAATCGTGAGCGCGCTCGTAAAAAGCCCCTGCAGACCGCTCAAGAGGAGCGCGATGATTCCTTCCCGGTGCGTGACGAGGTCCACGGCGCGCAGGTACTGGAAAGAGCGCTGCACGCCGACCAGGAGGAACTTTCCCATGCCCGATGATGTGATGAAGACCAGCATGGCGATCATGTTGAGGAATTCCCCCATGAGGGGGATTTCCACCTGGGAGAGCGGGTCGAAGACTTCCGACGCGCTGAAGCCCATCTGCAGAGAGAAGAACTGCCCCGCGAGCTGGAACGCGGAAAAGATCAGGTTGAGCAGGAACCCGATGAGGAGCCCGATCCCCACTTCGCCCAGCACGAGCAGGAAGTAATCCACGATACCGGGCGGGATCGCGTAGTGGGACGCGAGGACGGACGGGAACACGGCCGCCGAGAGAAAGAGAGCCATCCCGATCTTCGCGATCTGCGGGATGGAGGAAGAGGAGATAAGCGGCGTGAGCTCCACCATCGCGATGATGCGGAAGAAGACGAGGAGGTAGAGCTGGATGTTTCCCGTCAACGCCTGGATCATATGTTCGGTATCATCGAGAACAGCCGGTGGGTGTATCCCACGAGGCTGTCCAGCAGGAACCGGCCCAGCAGCATGAGCCCGATGAGAATGGCCGCCATTTTCGGCACGAATGAGAGTGTCTGCTCCTGGATTGAGGTTGTGGCCTGGAGGATCGCAACGATCAGGCCGACCGCCATCGCGATGAGGAGGATAGGCCCCGCGACCAGAAGCGTCTCCAAAATGCCTTCCCGGACGATCTGCAGCGCCATGCCCGTGGTCATTTGAAGCTCCTGACAATCTGCTCCGTGAGCAATCCCCAGCCATTCACAAGCACAAAAAGGATCAGCTTGAACGGCGTGGAGATCATCACGGGCGGCAGCATGATCATGCCCATCGACATCAGCGTCGAGGCCACAACCATATCAATGATGATAAAGGGAATGAACAAGAGGATCCCGATCTTGAACGCGACGGTCATCTCGTGGATGACGAATGCGGGAACCAGCACGAACGTCGGCACGTCCGCGCGGTTGTTCGGCTTGTCCATGCCCCGCATGCTCATGAACAGGCGTATCGAATCCGCATCATTGCCCATCTGGTTGAACATGAACGCGCGCAACGGTTTCTCCGCGTTCGTGTACATGTCCGCCAGACCGATCTTGCCGTCGGAAAAGGGTTTCAGCGAGTTGTTGTAGATCGTGGTGAATGTCGGCCACATGATGAACACGGTGAGGAAGAGCGCCAGGCCCATCATGACCTGGTTGGGCGGCGACGTGTTCAGCGACAGCGCGCGGCGGATGAAGTCGAAGACGATCGCAATGCGCAAAAATGCCGTGGTGAGGATGAGGATCGACGGTGCGATGGCGAGCACGGTGAGAAGCAGCAGGAGCTGCACGGAGAGCACAACCTCGCCGTTGTTCTTCGCGGTGCGCACGTTCAGGTCGACAAACGGCACCGGCAGGCTCGTCGCGGAGGCCCCTCCCGACGTCGTGCTGGCGGTGGAGGCCTGTGCAAATGCAGCGACGGGAACCATCGAAAAGAGCAGGATCGAGAGAAGGAGGATGGCGGTCGCTTTTCTCATAGCTTCCGCAGCCTTTCCCGCTGTCCCTTGAGCAGGCCGATGCCTTCGCCGACGGAGAAGCTCTTCTTTGCGGGCTTGAAAATCTCCGAAAGAATCTGCTGGAAGGTACGGCGGCCCGCTGGCGTCTGCTCTGCCGCTTTCAGGCGCAGCGCGTCCAGGCTCTCCTTTTCGGTGATCTCCGAAATGAGCTCGACGCCGCCGTCGGACGCACCCACGAGGAAGACGCTCGATCCGACCTCGACGAGGTGCAGCGCGCGATTGCCCGAGAGCCCCCGCGAACCCAGCACGTGGATGAGATCGTTTTCCTGGATCTTCTTGCCTGCGCCGCGCCGCAGGAGCCAGAAGAGGAAGTAGATCACGCCGATCACGCACGCGAGGATCAGCAGCATGCGCAGGAAATCCCACGTGGAGACGCCCGCGGTCGGCGCGGTCTGCGTCTGACCCGTGGCGGGGTTCGCCGTGGCACCGAGAGGTATCTGTGACTCGTCCAGCGGCTTCACGGTCGCCGCGTTCGTTGCCGGTGATGAAGGCGCCCCGGCGTTGAGGGACGATCCCGTGCCGGTGCTTCCCGTGGTCGATTTCGCCTGCGCGGCCAGGGGCTGCAGCACGGCGAGTGCAAGCGCGCATGCGGCGCATGCCGCGCGTAATGTCTGCTTTTTCAGATTTCCCCTCCCAGTTAAATCTGAAATCGAACTCGATGCCCGCGTTTTCGCGCGGTCTAATCGGTCCCCGCGCGTTCCCGCGCGGTCTGTCCTATGTCAGCTCATTCATCCGGTCGATCTGCGAGACGATCTCCGTGACGCGCACGCCGAAGTTCTCATCGATGACAACCACTTCTCCCTTCGCTATGAGCTTATGATTCACGAGGATGTCGACGGGCTCGCCGGCGAGCTTATCCAGCTCGATGATCGTGCCCTCGCCGATCCCCAGGATGTCCTTGATGCGCTTGCGCGTGCGGCCCAGCTCCACGGTCATCTCCATGTAGACATCCATGAGGAGACCGATGTTGCCCTGCTCCCCACCCATTGCCATGGGCTGAAGATTGGCGAACTGGACGGGCTGCACGTTCGGCGGAGCCATGGCGGGGCCCTGACCGGGCCCGCCGAATGCCTGGCCGAATGTCTGCTGGTAACCCTGCTGGCCGCCAAAACTCTGCTGCGGCTGGGCAGGCGCCCGCTGGGCTGGTCTTTGGGCCGGCTGCGCCTGCGCCGGCGCGGCAGGCATCCCCGCCGCAGCGAACGGGTCCTGCTGGGCCCCGCCCGCGGACAGGGAGAGTATCTCCTTGGCCAGGGACAAGGAGAACACCTCGGTGAGCGTGGCCGTGGGGAAGCCTTCGATCGAAATCGGGTATTCCACCGTCACGCAGTAGTCACCCTGGGGGACGCGGATCTGCCCGCGCTTGGCCTGGCGAAGGTCAGGGGGGGCGGTCTTCACCATCCGGCCCACCTGGTTGCCGATGGCCGTTGCCGCGGTACCCGTGATCTGCGAGATGGCCTCCGCGACCGCCGACAGGGACGCCTCGTCCAGCTCCCCGCCCGGCTGCCCCATCATGAGGCCCGCCACATTGCCCGCCACGGAAGCGGGCACGATGTACGAGTGCTCGCCCTGCAGGCCGTCCGTGAGGTCCACGCGGACGTCCACGACGTCCTCCGGCTGGCCGCTCAGGAGCTCTGCCGGCGGACGCACCTTCACCGAGGGATCGCCGATGGAAACGGTCTTCCCCGTGAGGATGGAGAGATTGGAGCCCTGGCTTTCCGTGATCCCGCGGAGCATCTCCTGGAGCGCGCTGCGCTCCCCATCGGAAAGCGGAGAAGAGGCCGGGCCCGCCCCGGTGTCCATTTCGATCGCATCCGTCCCCTGCAACAGGGCGTCGATCTCGTCCTGCGAGAGTGAACCGTCACTCATGCTTCTTCTCCCTCATCCGCGATGAGCTCTTCGAACTCCGCCTGCTCGATGTCTTCCAATTTCTTCAATACCTGAACGGCGATCTTGTTGCCGACGACACCCGGTCGGCAGACGAACTTCTTTCGGTCGCCGATTTTCAGCATCATGGGGTCGCTCACGCGCACGTTCTGGAGACGTATGATGTCCCCCGTGCGCAACGTGAGCACGTCCCGCATGGTGATGTCGATTGACCCCACCTCCGCGACGAGCGCGATTTCAATGCCGGCGAGCCGGTCACGCAGGAGGCTCAGGTTCTCCGTGGTCGTTCCGCGCCGCATGGAGGAATAGACGTACTGGGCGGACAGCTTGGGGATNNATCGGCTCTATCGTGAGGTAGGGGATGCAGAAGTTCATCATCCCTTCCACCTCGCCGACCTTCGTCTCCAGCGTCACGAGCACCACCATCTCGGACGGGGGAACGATCTGCGCGAACTGGGGATTCGTCTCGATCTGCCCGAGGCGCGGCCGCAGGTCGATCACGGTCGCCCACGCCTCCCGCAGATTGCCCAGGATGCGCACGATGATTCCTTCAATGACCGATGCCTCGATGTCCGTAAGCTCCCGGGTGAACTTCGCCCCTTCTCCCTGGCCGCCGAACAGGCGATCGATGATGGCAAAGGTGATTGCCGGGTCGATCTCCAGGATTGCCGAACCCTTCAGCGGGTCCATGTTGATGACCGCGATGGTGGTCGGGTTGGGGATGGAGCGGATGAACTC
>PMDT01000168.1:0-5241 GCA_003154555.1 Spirochaetaceae bacterium | reverse complement strand
GAGAACTTGTCGGGCCTCTTGAAGTCATAGATCTTGATCTTGCGCTGGTCCGCGGGCGCACTGACTTCCTCGGTGGCCACCTCGCCCGATGAGATCGCAGTGAGAAGCTGGTCTATCTCATCCTGGGAGAGGACTTCCGTCATTTTTGCACCACGAACTGCCGGAACATCACCCCCTGCACCTTGCCGTCCTTCATCACGCTGTTGACGATGTCGAGCAGCTCGCCCTGGAGCTTCGCGTAGTTGGCGGGAACAAGGTCGGAGGCGCTCTTCTGCGAGATGTCGGTGAGGATGAGGCTCTGGAGCTGGCGCTTTCGGCCGCCGATCTCGGGTCCAATGAGCTTGTCGTTCGCGTCATAGGCGAGGCTCACTTGCAGGAGGAAGATGGCGGGCGGGTCATCGGCGGTCTGGCCGCGGATCTGCTCGATGTCGTCGAACGACGCCAGGGGCGCCTGCTTGGTGGCATACTCCGGGGAAATGGCCGCGAGCCCCTGCTGCTGGTTGCCCTTGCTCACGACGCGGACGGTAATGACGGTGGTGGTGACGACGATGATGACGGCGCCGATGCCGATGGCCGCCCACTTGAGGATGTTGAGCAGCGCTCCGGAAAGGAACCCTCCCCTGCGGGGACCCGTGGCGTCTTCCGCGCCGGCTCCCACGTCCTCAAGATTCAAGTCCTGCTGTTCGTCAGACATCCCCTCCCCCCCCTTCAGATCATATCACAGGAATACATTTCAGCGCAACACCTTGCGGGCGCGACAATTGATTCATTCGTCGTTCTTGAACGCGCCGATGAGCCGGCGATACTCCACGATGCGTGAAAAAACAGTCTGGTAGTCCTCGCGGACTACCAGCCTCTTGCCCGACTGCATGATGAGTGTCGTATCTGGATTTCGCTCGATGTACTCGATCTGGTGCGGGTTGACGTAGTACGTCTTCCCGTCCAGTCGCGTCACCTCAACCATTCGTCCCCCTTATGGCGGTCGCCGCCCTCCCCGCATTATGGTCTGCCATACCTCTTCAGGTTCAGAAGTTCCTGCAGCATCTGGTCGGACGTCTGGATTGTGCGCGAGTTCGCCTGGAAGCCGCGCTCCGTGACGATCATATCGGTGAACTGCTCGGCGAGGTCCACGTTGGACATTTCAAGCGTTCCCGCGATCACCTTGCCCTTGCCCGCCGTACCCGAGGCGCCGATATTCGCCGTGCCCGAGTTGTTCGACAGCGTGTAGGTGTTCTCGCCGGCCTTTTCCAGGCCGCCAGGGTTCGTGAAGGAGGCCAGGGCGATCTGCCCGATGGTCCTGTTGGAGCCGTTTGTATAGACGCCGGTGATCGTGCCGGACTGGTCGATCTTGAATGTCTCCAGGTACCCCATTCCGTAGCCGTCCTGGCGGACCGCCTTTGTCGAGCTCGCGTCACCGAACTGCGTGATGGCGTCCCGATAGGCGCCGACGTTGCCCAGGTTCAGGTTGAAGGTCTGCCGCACTGCCGCCGCGCCGGGAGGCAGGGTGGCATCGGGAACGTCGTAGGCCACCGCCGCCTGCAGGGCCCCTGCGTTGATGTTGACCCCCTGCGCATCCCGCACGTCGGCGAGCGCGCCGAGATTGTCGAAGTCGATCTGGAACGTGTTGCCCGTCTGTGCGCCGTTTCCGATCTGCACGCGCGCATTGGTGTTCGTCTGCGCAGCCGGATCGACGCTCACCTCGGCCTGCCACCTGTTGGCGATGCCGGGGACCTTCGTGAAGTTCACCTGCAACTTGTGCACGCGGCCGAAGGAATCGAAGACGTCGAAGGTGGTCTGCCAGGTGCCGGCCGCGATTGTCTGGGCGGTGGAGCCCGCGGGAATCTCGGGCGTGCGCTTGTCGAGGTTCGAAGCGAACCAGACGGAGGTCGTGGCCTTCGCCGGATCCTTGCTCCCCACGGGGATGACGAGGTCCTGGATGTCGGCGGCGTTGTTGACGAAGGTCTGGCCGCCGACGGTCTGCGCCATCCAACCCTGGACCTTCATGCCATCGGCGGGATTCACCAGTCGCCCGTCCTGGTCGAGCCCGAAGGCGCCGTTGCGCGTATAGTAGCGCTTGTCGCCGTCGTTCAGGACGAAGAACCCATTGCCCTGGACAGCCACATCCGTCATGACGCCCGTTGACTGCAGGGCACCCTGGGTATGGATGGTGTCGATGGTTGACACCTGCATCCCCAGGCCGACCTGCTGAGGGTTGACGCCGCCGACTTCATCCGTGGGGCGCGCGGCGCCGGCCAGGGTCTGGGACAGCATGTCCTGGAAGGTGACCCTTCCCTTCTTGAAGCCGTTGGTGTTCACGTTGGCGATGTTGTTCCCGAGAACGTCCATGCGCGTCTGGTGGTTTTGGAGGCCGGAGACGCCGGCCCAGAGCGATCGCATCATATCCCGTTACTCCTTCACGCCCGTCTTGACCTTGAGGACCTGGGAAGAATCGTAGTATTGCCCGTTGACCAGGAGCTGGGGAAACTGGCCGCCGGTGACCGCATCCACGACGCCCGACACTGTGTCGCCGCCGGTGTCGATGTCCACCGAGCTGCCCAGCATGCTGATGGCCTGCGTCCGGGCCAGCAGGTCGGCGACCTTCGTGAGGCCTTCGGACATGTTCGTCATCTGCTCGAGACTGGAGAACTGCGCCATTTGCGCGACGAACTCCTTGTCGTCCATAGGCTGGGTGGGATCCTGGTGGCTGAGCTGGGTGATGAGGATTTTCAGGAAATCGTTCTTGTCCAGCACGGTGCTCGCCTTCGAACCCTTGCCGTCATTGAGCGTCTTGTTGAAGCTGTTCACATCCGCGGCAACCTTCGACTGCTCCTGCGGCGACAACGAAAGCGAAATGTCCATAGCGCTCCTCCGTCAGATCTAGACGAATACATTCACCAGAAGATCCCCGAGGCTGAGATTCTCAACCCCCGGAATATTCTGCTCAAAGCCCTGTGCCGAGATCCGCCGGATCGCCTGCGGCTGCTGCTCCTGATCCTTGCGGGCATCGGTGTCCGTATTCTGCCCCCCGACCGAAACCTGGAGGGAACCCGTCTGGAAGCCTTCCGCGGTCAGCGCCCGGCGCAGCGCGTCGATGCTGCCGTCCACTACCTGCTTCGCCGCGGAGCTGTCCACGATGATCTTGCCTTCAATGACATTATCGACGAGATTCATGCGGACCCGCACACTTCCCAGCGAGTCCGGCTTCAACGTCATCCGAATCTCTCCGCCCCCGTCCTTCAGGACGAGATTCGTCGCGCGGAGGAGATCGGATCCCGTCATGTCCTGGAGCCTCTCCAGCGTCGTCTGGGTGACGGGAGCCGCGAGTGCCGGCTTCTGCGGTGCATCGGCAGGAAGATCGCCCGGCGCAAGCCGCTGTGCGAATGAGACGTTCGCATCCTTGTCGGAAGCCCCGGGCGCGCCCGCGGTCGTGCCGACCTGCCGCGTCGTATTCGCGTCGTCCGCCTTCGATTTGCTGCGCTGGTCCACGACGCGGACGATCGGCTCGGCATGATGCGCGGTGACGGACCTGGCGTCAGCGGGCGGCGTCGCCGCAGCGGCAGCTTCCGGCTTGTTCGCATTCGCGGTCTTCGCGGCACCGGGAAGCGGCGCGGGACCGGAGGGTGCGAGCTCGGCGGGCAGGGCCTCCGCAGCGTGCGAACGAACCGTCTTCTTCCGCGCATCGGTCTTGTCGGTCGGGACCTGTGCGCCGGCCAATGCCTGCTTTTCCGGCTGTCTTGCCTGAGCGGTCTGGATCGGAAGGGGTATCTTCTTGCCGTCAGAATGGGCAAGGTTCAGTGCGGCTGTCCTGAGCAGGAGGAGATGGCCGTTCTCCAGGGCGGCAGGAAGTCCCTTCTGTGTTCCCAGGGCGGCGAGACGGGCGCTCATGAGCGTGGAGAAGTTCTTCGCCTTGTTCGGCGAAAAGACGAGCGCGGAGGACAAACCCTTCGCACCCTGCGCTTTGCCGCTTTTCTTTCCCGGAGAAACGGGCGCCTGTGGCGCCGTTGCCTTCACCCTTACCCTCCTGTTTGCCCCGCCATCTTTCGCTGCAACGTCGCAGCCCTGTCGGGAGGCATCAGCGAAAGCCAGATCGGCACGACGGAATCCGTGCCTGCCTTCAAAGCCTGCGCATCGACGATCCGGAAGGTGTCGATCACGTATTGATCGTCCTGCTTCAAAAGGATCGCGATCGCATTCGCTGGAGCCATCGTCGTCAGGTAGACGGCATTCTGCTCCAGATTCACTCTCCTATCATCGAGTGTTTTCTTCGCATCGCTTAGCGCTTTTTGCTGGGCATCAAGCGCGGCCTGCCGGTCGTTCAGATCCTGGCCGAGCTGGTTGAGCTGTTTCTCCTTCTGGTCGAGCGCGGCCGCACGCGTGTCCAGGTCCTGCTGGAGCAGGGCAATCGAGTCCTGCTGCTTGGCCAGCCGCTCCTTGTCCAGCAGATTCGGGTCGTCGGCGCTGGCGATCGCGCTCCGTTTTCCCAGTCCCAGGAGCTGGTAGACCGGCGAAATCATCGCCCGGGCGTCCACGATGCCGAGATAATCGAACCAGATGATCCCTCCGAGCGAGAGAACGACGATGAGAAGAAAAAGGATGAATATTCTCACTCCCGGTCGAACTTCGGACAACTCTGCCACATTCCCCTCCCCGTTCCTGTGGTGAGACCGCGGCACATCTGCCGCGCCCCGCTCTAGGGCTTCGTATCAGCCACGTCGGCCTGCGCGTCGCGGTCCTCCGCGGATTCGCGCCGCGGCAACTCCGCGGATGCGGCGTCGCCGGACTCCGCGGATTCGTTTCTCCGCGCGTTCACCGCAGCGGCCGTGCTCATGTCGTCAACGCTCTTGAACTCCTCATCGAGCTGATGCTCGTAATACTCGCCCGATCGGCGCTCCTTGAGCTTGTCCAGCACCTTTCGCTCCTTGGAGGCCTCGAGGTAGCTTGCCCTCACTTTCTCGAGCTCCACGCGCTTCACGATGAGGATTTCCTTTGTGCGCTCGCTCTCGCGGGCCAGCCGCAGCACGTAGTGGTCTCGACGCGCCATTGCCTCCACGTCGATGCGCGCGCCTTCCGTGTAGGCGACCAGCCTGCTCGCCGCGATCTCCTCCCCGATCTGCTCGATCCTGCGCTCCAGGCGCAGGCACTCGCCGAGGATCTTCGCCAGGGAGATCTCCCACTGGCGCTCCTTCCAACGGCGCAGCTCGAGAAAGCGTTCAAGCCTGAACTGGAACCGCCGCACGTTCC
>PMDT01000064.1 GCA_003154555.1 Spirochaetaceae bacterium | reverse complement strand
ATATACTTGCTCGTGTTGAAATCCGTCACATACATATGCCTTGCTGAGTCGATCGCCATCCCGGTTGTAAAGGAGCCGGGAAGCGGGTACGTGGCGACCCAGTTTCCGGTGGCATCAAACCGTTCCAATCGGCTGTTCAAGATCTCGGAAACCACCATGCTGCCGTCTGTGTCGAAGGCAGCGCCCCAGGTCGCGGAAACCACGCCGCTTGCTGTTCCGAGCGGCCCGCCCCAGGCTGCATTCAAGGTCGGTGTCGTTACCGAGACATCGTATTTCACGATCCGGTCCTGGAAGTTGCCGGATGATCGATCGGCCACGTACACATAGCCCGATGTGTCGACCGCGACGCCGGTTGGATTGTTGAATGTCGGGGAGTTCCCCCAGATCTTGCCAGGATTTCCACTTGTGTCGAATTGAACAATTCGATAGTTGCCCGAGTCGACAACATAGACGTAGGTCGAGCCTCCAGTAATGCCAATTCCGATTCCCCGTGGCGAAGACATTAACAGGGCGTTGTAGGTTTGCGTGTAGCCCCAATCCGTAACGTAGCCACCTGCTGCTGTGCCGAGCTCTACAACGCGATGATTGCCCGTGTCGAGCACATACACGCTTCCGCTGTACGCGACGATATCTGTTGGAGCGCTCAGCGCGTGACCATTGTAGGACCCCGCATACTGTTGCTCGAATACGCCGGTGGCGTTGAACTGCAAGACCCGGTACTGACCCGAGGTATCGTCCACCACGTAGACGAAATTGTTGCCGTCGACCGCAATTCCCTGTGCGTTGCCGATTGGAAACGCCCCGTAGAGATCGGTGCTCGCGCCCCACTGCAGGAGCAGGTTTCCCGAGACATCGTATTTCTGCACCGTGTGCGTGTCATTCGTCGTCACGTACATATTGCCGGCCGTGTCGAATGCCATGTCGTAGATCCGTGCTTGTGTGCCCTGCTGGGAAATACCGCTCACTGTGCTCTGGAGGACGCCGGCGCCGTTGAACTTGCGGATTCGATAACTCGAGTCCGCAACGTAGACGAAGCCCGCCGTGTCGGTCTTCACGACCGGGCTGCTGAATGCCCACTCCGGGTGCGCATTCCCAAACTGCCGGGCGAAAACATACGTGGCCCCCCTGAACGGGGCGGCCGCCACCTCCTGCTTTATCCGTGCCAGGAAAGGGCTCGGGCATCCCGACAAGGCGATGCAACAGGCCGCGACGCCCGCGGCAAATGTGATTCTTACTGATCTGACCATACCACCGTCCCCAGGACGCCGCTCACGTCGGCGGCGCGCGTGGCCTCCTCGCCCCGAAGGTCGAGGTAGGCGAACTGTTGAGCAAGATCCGGCGCGACTGCCTGCAGATTGGCATACGCGGCCTTTGCGATGGAGTAGTTCTCCAGCGCGTGATTCGCCCGCGCGACGCTCAGGAGCACCGTCGGGTTTTTCGGCGCCTTCTTCGACGCCCGGTTGTAGTATTCGAGTGCCTTGTCGTAACTGGCCCTCAGGAAATAGATGTTGCCGATGTTCACGAGCGCCGGCACATATTCGTCTTTTGCCAGCACCTGGTTGAACTCTCCGATCGCCTGGTCCAGGAGTCCGAACCGGGAGTGCAGGACCGCGAGGCTGTTCATGGCCTTTGACTTTGCGGCAACAGTTGTCGCCTTGGTCACCGCGGCCTGGAGCGCGACCTCCTGGCTTCCCATCTCTCCCTTCACGAACGCGTCGAGGTCGGTCGACATCGCCTTGGCGATCAGGTCGCTGGCCGGGATCTTCACATCGGAGGCGGTGGCGGCAAAGCCGACAGGCTCATACACCTTCCACGCATCGTGGAGCGGATAAAGCACGGCCTGGTTCTTCGCCAGGTTCTCGCGCCATTCCTTCGCGCCGAGCTGCCACGCCTTCACGAATCCGCCGTCCCTTAGCGTGATCTCGATCGGCAGCCACACCTTCTTGTCCTTGAAGATCAGGTCGTCGCGGTGAGTGAATGCCGCACGGGCATCATCAGCGCTCAAGCTGAGCGCGACCGCCATGTAGATATGGCCCGGGATCGTGATGAAGGCCGTCTCCAGGCCGACCGCCTCGAACATGGAGGCGTACAGCGCAGAGAAGTCGCTGCACTTTCCGCTCTTGTAGTCGAGCGTCTGCTGCGGGAACTGGATGTAGTCAACGGTCTTGTTGTCGGAGTTCAGCGTCGCGACAGGATCGGTGGTATAGGTCAAGCCGTAGAGGGTGAGAGCGTCGTGGATCGCCGCGGCCATGCGCACATTCGGCTCCACCGCGACATTCCCCTTTCCGCTGATCGCGGAGGCGACGTTCTTGGCGAACTTCGCCACCGTGGGATCGTTCGGGGACACGAAGGCAGCCGCCTTGCGATCATCGTCCCAGGTAAGGGAGTTGCGCTTCAGGACCTT
This sequence comes from Spirochaetaceae bacterium, assembly GCA_003154555.1. Lineage (GTDB taxonomy): Bacteria > Spirochaetota > Spirochaetia > SZUA-6 > Fen-1364 > Fen-1364. The sequence goes on along the minus strand of PMDT01000064.1, from coordinate 3,928 downwards.
GATGGTCTCCACAGTGTCCTTGCTCACGTCCTTGCCGTTCAAGGTGTAGTGCAGGGAAATGGTGGCGGAAACCTTCGTGTCCTCCGTGTTGTCAAGGATCTCCTTCCGGAACAATCCATACAGGTCCACGTTCGCGTCTTTGCCGGCCTCTATCCGGTCGGGCCCCTTTGCCACCTTGGGGTCGCTCATGTAGTCCTTCACCCAGACGCTCACGGTGACATTGGTAATGGCGGCCCTTTCCCAGTTGTGCAGCACGGCGGTGCCAATGGGATGGTCGTCATAGAACTTGTAGAACACGGGATAGATGTCGGAGATGTTCGCCTGGCTCAGCTCCAGGCCCGAGCCCTGCTTCACCAGCGGCTGTGCCTTCGGAGGGAGACGGGCGGATTTCGGCGCAAATGTCTGCACGGTGACGGGAGAGCCAAGACCGACGGACACGCCAAGTGTCGCTCCGACGCCCATGTACAGCCCTACCTGGTAGAGGAATGTGCCCCCGAGGTTGATGATGAATCCCGGGGGGAAGGACACATACACGCCAAGCCCCGCCTGGACATACGGGTTCCAGTAGCCTTCAAAAGTGGCATTGAAGAACCCGTAGGTCGCACCTCCATCGGCGTACGCCTTGATGCCCAGGAACGGAGCGATGTTGTAGGCAAGAGCGATGCCGGCGCCGGCCGATGCAAAGGAGACCGTTTCCCGCGCGGGGATGGGATAATAGCCGTACTCCAGATTTGTGCGAAGCGACGCCATTGGAAAGAACGGCAGTCTGTACTCCACGAGGAGGGATCCGCCGCCGCCGAAGCCAAAGTCGGTCGCGCTGTCACCCAGGGGGAATGTGAGCGTGGGAGATAATTCAATCCAGAAAGGGGAAAACTTCAAAGGTGTGCCGGTTGCGGTCGACCCTCCAGCGGCAGGAGCGGCCGTGTTCGGCAGGGCCTGTGCATTCGGCGCAGCGGCCTGGGCCCCAAGGCCGGCTGTCACGATGAAGCAAAAGAGAAATATCAGTGCTTTGTTCATTACTCCGCTCTCCCCGCTCCGAGCCTTTGTCCCGATTCTGTATCTGCAAGCATATCACGCATAACCTATATATAAAATGAGTATTAGTGAATTGTATTTCTTTTTTCGGTCGGCGGTCGGCGGTTGGCGGCGTCGCCGCAGTTGCGGACGGGGAACGGCTTTACGAAAGAAGTGAGTCGATGTCCCGATTCTCCCACTCCGCGCGTACGCCGCGGAGCCGGGAAAGAAGAACGGCGTGCATGCCCGCGTCTTCCGGAACCCGCGCGCGTTCGTAGTAACTGCACAGGTCGTCCAGGCGCTTCAGGACATCGGCGTGGATCCTGCGCGTATCTGCGGGGGACGACCCCGGCGTCGCGGCGATCCATGCCGGGGGCACTTGCCCCGTGCGCTGGATGTATTCTGCCGCTTCGACCCGCCGAGCGATGGTCGCGCCCAACGCCCGCCCGGCCAGCCGCATGGCGACAACCGTGAGGGTCACCATGAGGGCCACGAAGACGACGAGCAGGATCAGCACGGGGAGCATCGGCCGGCGCCTAGCCCTCGCGCGGCGGCCGGTACGGCGCGGTAACGGCAAGCTCCTTTGCCGCCTTCACTTCGTCCAGCCTCCGCACGGGCGAGGCATGGGGCGCGTCGTGAAGGAGCGCGGGATTCGCCACGGCCTCCTGCGCGATGGACCGCAGGGCCTCGACGAAGCTGTCCAGGGTCTCCTTGCTTTCCGTTTCGGTGGGCTCGATCATGAGCGCTTCCGACACGATGAGGGGGAAATAGTTCGTCGGCGGATGAAAACCATAATCGATCAGGCGCTTGGAGATGTCCAGCGCGCGGACGCCGGGCGCACCCGCCAGCTTCCCCTGCGCCACGAACTCGTGCATGCAGGTGCGGTCGGCGTGGGGTACGGGATAGATGTCCGCCAGGCGCGCCTGGAGGTAATTTGCGTTGAGCACGGCGTTCTCCGCCACGGCGCGCATCCCNNACCCGTCCAATCGATCTTCGCGGATGGGACCAGGTGAATCGTTCAGACGATCCGGACCCCGTGCGTGCGGCAAGCGGCCCGGGCAGGAAATCGGCCAGGGACTCAACGACCCCCACGGCGCCCGCCCCGGGACCGCCACCCCCATGCGGCGTGGAGAATGTCTTGTGGAGATTGAAATGCATCACGTCGATGCCCATGTGCCCGGGCTTCGCGACGCCCAGGAGCGCGTTGAAGTTCGCCCCGTCCCCATACACCAGGCCTCCTGCCTCGTGCACGAGACGCGTCACCTCGAGGAGATTCTCCTCGAACAGCCCGAGCGTGTTGGGGTTCGTGAGCATGAGACCGACGACCCGGTTGTCCAGTTGCGCGCGCAGCTTTGCAAGGTCGATGTTGCCGCGCGCGTCGGAAGGTATCTCCACCGCCTCGAAGCCAGCCATGCTGCTGGTCGCCGGATTGGTGCCATGCGCGGAATCGGGCACGAGCACGCGGTTGCGGGCGTCATCATTGCGCGAAACATGCCACGCGCGCATGATGAGGACGCCCGTGAGCTCGCCATGGGCGCCCGCGGAGGGCTGGAGCGTGACGGCGTGAAAACCTCCAATCTCCGCGATCATGGCCTGGAGAGCGAACATGAGCCCGATGGCGCCCTGCGCGGTGACCGGATCCTGCAGGGGGTGAAGGTGCGCAAAACCCGCAATGCGCGCGGCGGTCTCATTCACCTTCGGGTTGTACTTCATCGTGCAGGATCCCAGGGGATAGAGACCGGTATCCACGCAATAGTTCATGTGGGAAAGACGCAGGTAGTGGCGCATGACCTCGGGCTCAGCGATCTCGGGGAGGTCCAGGCTTGCGCGGACGAGCCCCGCCGGAATCGCCGTTTCGGGCACGTCAGGGGCCGGCAGCGCCACCCCTTCACGGCCCGGCCGGGAGACATCGAAGAGAAGCGGCTCAGGCATTGCCCACCTCCGAAAGCGCGTCGACCAAAAGGTCGATTTCCGCGCGGCTGTTCATTTCCGTGCAGCAGAGCAGCATTTCGTCCTTCCTCGCGGGATATTCCCGGCCGAGCTCGTAGCCGCCGATGATGCCGTGCTCTTCGAATAACTCGCGATTGATGGCCGCCACCCGCTTCGGGCAGCGCACGGCGAACTCATGGAAGAACTCCGCGCCGTCCACCGAAAAGCCGGGAATATTCGCGATGCGCCCGGCCGCGTAGTGCGCCTTGTGCCAGCACAGCTCTGCGACGCGCCGCAGGCCCCGGGGTCCGACCGCCGCCAGGTACACGGCCGCGGCCAGCGCATTCAACGACTGGTTGGTGCAGATATTGGACGTGGCCTTTTCGCGTCGGATNNCCGGCAATCCGCCCGCTGGACTTGCGTATCTGTTCCCGGCGAAAAGCGAAGAAGCCCAGGCCGGGGCCGCCGAAGGACATCGTGTTGCCCAGCGCCTGCCCTTCGCCGACCACGACGTCGGCACCCGTTTCCCCCGGCGGCACCAGGAGACCAAGCGACACGGGATTGACGGCGACCACGAGGAGCGCGCCGCACGCATGCACCTTCTCGGCAAGACTCGAAAGAGACGCGGGGGATGAAATGCGCCCGAGGAAATCGGGGTTCGACACGACGACGCACGCTGTGGAAGCGTCGCAAAGCGCTGCGAGCTCCGCAAAGGGCAGGTCGTCCTCATCGCCCTCAACCCGGATGTTCATGCCCTGGGTATAGGTACGAACCACCTCGCGATATTGTGGATGCACGCCGGAAGAAAGCAGCACGCGCGGGCGCTGGTGCTGGCTCACGTTCAACGCCATGATGACCGCCTCCGCGGTGGACGTGGCACCGTCGTAGTGAGATGCGTTGGAAACATCCATGCCCGTCAGGCGGGCGATCATGGTCTGGTATTCGAAGATTGCCTGGAGCGTACCCTGGCTGATCTCCGGCTGGT
>PMDT01000318.1 GCA_003154555.1 Spirochaetaceae bacterium | reverse complement strand
GGCCCCAGCGCGATGGCCGGGCCGCCGTCCATGTTGACGGTCTCCGCGGCGTTGAGCCCGGGCTGCGCGCCGAATGTCACGTCCACGGCGATTGCCGCGGTGGGATCGATGCCGTATGCGCCGGTGACCGCGCCGGCCATCGTGGTCTCCTCCTGCACGGTGGCCACCGCGTAGACATCCCACGCGTGGGTGCGCCGCGCGAGCTCCTCCAGGCAGAGCACCATGGCCGCAACGGAGGCACGGTCATCCATGGACTTGCAGGCGGCGTAGCCGTGCGTGAGATCCGACCACCGCGCGGCAAGGGTCACCACGTCGCCCACGCTCGCCAGTGATTCCACTTCCACTGGCGGGAGCCCGATGTCGACGAAGAGCTTGTCCAGGGGAACGGGTTTCTCTCTCTCGGAGGGATCCGTGAAATGCGGCGGCACGCTCACGACGAGCCCGGGCAGCTCGCGGCGGCCATGCACGACCACCTCCTGGCCCAGGAGCACGCGTGGATCGAATCCTCCGATCTGCGTGATGCGCAGGAAGCCCTTCTCCACGCCGGTGACCATGAGTGCGATTTCATCCATGTGTGCCGCGATCATCAGAGACGGCCGCGCTCCCACCGTTGCCGCGCCCGCGCCGCGCCGCAGCGCCACGCAGTTTCCCAGGCGGTCGACGCGCACGTCGTGGGCGTGGGTGCGGAGCAGGTTCCCGACGATTTCGCGGACCTCCGCCTCGTAGCCCGACGGCCCGCGGGCCTCGGTCAGCTGCCGGAGGAGGGTGGCGGTTTCCATGACGGCAACAATAGCAGGGGCGGAGCGGGTTGGTAAAGAACCGGGAGAAGTCAGCCGGAGAGTCGCTGGTAGATCGAGGCGAACTCCCCCGCCACGCCAGGGAACACCGCGAGGATCCGCGGGTCGAAATGGGAGGGCATCGTGCGGCCGTCCCCTTTCGTGATGATGGCGACGCTGTCGGCGTGGGTCATGGCGGGCTTGTAGCGGCGCGGCGAGCGCAGCGCGTCGTAGACGTCGGCAATGGACATGATCTGCGCGGCAAGCGGGATGTCATCCCCCGCGAGGCCCCGCGGATAGCCGCTGCCATCGCGCCGCTCGTGGTGCGCGTGCGCGATCTCCGCGCCCATGCTGACGAAGCTGTTGCGCGGGTAGTTGTCCTGGACGCCATGGAGCGTGCGCGCGCCGATGGTCGTATGCGTCTTCATGATCTCGAACTCTTCCGGCGTGTGCCTGTCCGGCTTCAGGAGGATGAGGTCGGAGATGCCCACCTTGCCGATGTCGTGGAGCGGAGCCGCGTTGTACAGGTCCCGCACGAAGGGCTCGGTGATCCTGCCCTGGAACGCCGGATCGTCCCGGAGCGCGTTGCCCAGCGCGAGGCAGTACTCACGCACGCGCCAGATGTGCGTTCCCGTCTCGTCGTCCCGCGATTCGGCGAGCTTTACCATGGCGAATATCGTGGCCAGCTGCGACTCCGAGATCTCCTTCACCTTCTCATTCACGAGCTGCTCGAGGTAGCGGTTGTAGCGCTCCAGCTCCGCCTGGGCGCGGCGCAGCTTCAGGTGCGTCTCCACGCGCGCCTCCACCTCTTCGATCTGGAACGGCTTCGTGATGTAGTCAACGCCGCCGCGTTGGAAGGCCTTCACCTTGCCTTCCGTTTCCGTGAGGGCGCTGAGAAAAATCACCGGCACTTCCCGCAGCCGCGCGTCCTCCTTCATGAGCCGGCAGACCTCGAAGCCGTCCATCTCCGGCATGCTGATATCAAGGAGCACGAGGTCGGGGGGATCGCTGGCAGCCGCCTTCAGCGCGAGCCTGCCGGAAGGCACGGGCCGGGCGCGGTAGCCGCGCTCGCCGAGCATGCGCGCAAGAAGCGTGAGGTTTGCGGGCGTGTCGTCCACGACGAGGATATTGCCTCGCGTGGGTGCGGCAGGTGTGTCGGACATGAGGCGCCTCGGCCGCAGCATAGCGCGACGAGGGCGGGACTTGCAATGGCGCCATGGCCTGCGCAGTATCGGACCATCATGATACGCAGAAAGAAAATCGTCGTAACGCTGTTCGTGTTCTTCGGGACGGCAGCGCTGCCTGCCCAGGCGCAGAGCCCATGGAGCTTCCAGTCCGAGTTCGATCTCTACCTGTCGCTGAAGGCCGGTGCCGAGTACCGGCTCTCCGACCACCTCGGGATACGCGGCACCCTGGGGGCCTGCGTCATCTCTCCCACCCAGTTTTCCTGGACGCTCGTGGGGGTCGACCACTTCTTCAGCTCCGCGAGCAGGCTCCAGGTGGATCTCCAGCTCGGCCTCATTGAGGACATCGTCGATGTCCTGGGCCCGATCCCCTCCACCTACCTGGTTCCCGGCGCCTGTCTCAGCTTCGGCTACCTGTCTCCATCCGGCCACGGGATCGCGATTCGCGTCGGGGCCGGGGTCACCTTCGGCTACGACCTGGGCGCGTGGCAGAAGCCGGGTTTCCTGCCGGACCTCGCCCTGGAATACAGCTGGCGCCCACGGTACGCGGCGCCCTGACATTCCCTTTCAGCCCCGCGATTGCCAGATCGATGGCGGGCTGATACCATGAGCCGCATCATGAGCGATACGCAGCAGACCCTGGGTGGAGTGACGAAAATCCGGGTGCCCCGATTCACGATGCTGGGTGTCCTGGTGGTCTGCATCCTCCTGTACTATTTCCTCACGTCATTCCTGTTCGTTTTTGTCTGGGTGCGGAGCATCCCGAGCGAGTTCTTTACGGGCCACATCACCACCGGCGGCGCGACGGCCGTGGCCCTGCCGACCTCCCAGCTTCCACGGAACTTCTTTCTCTTCACCATGCAGGTGCCGGCCGCGGTCCGGACCTGGGTGACGCTCCTGCGGATCTTCTCCATTTTCTGCGTCGTCTCCGTGCTGCTCATGCATCTGCCGCTGAGTGGCCTGCTCTCCCTCCGCCGCCATGGCCATCCCGTGCCCGACATGCTCGTGGAGAAGTGCGAAAAGCTCGCGCTGCGTTCCGCGCGGAGCACGGCGGGTCTCTGCTTCACCGCGGCCGCCGCCGACATTGCCATCCAGCTCATGAAGATGCTTGCAAGCGCCCGCAGTATTTCGTCCGTTGCGCTGCGGAGCGTCCCTTTCCTCGTCATCGTGGCGCTGCTGGTGACTTTCTTTGTCTATTTCTGGCAGAACCACCGCATCACGAGCACCTATTCTCCGTTCTTCTTTGTCCGCCCTGGTTTCGTCCAGGCACAGCCGCGCCTGGGGCGCAAAAGCATCCGCTCCCAGATGTGGCTCTCCAAGGTGATCACGGCGCTGCTTCCCATGGTGATCGTGCTCCTCTACCTCTTCGCCTTCACGTCGCTCACGGACATCCGGGCGCTGCCCGCGGACCAGCGCCAGCTNNGCTGGAAAAGGCAGGCGATATCCCCCTGAAGACGGTCCTGACGGTCCCGTACCTGAACACCGTGGACACCTTTCTCTTCATCGGCGGCGTGAGCGCCGCCTTCGTCGTCTCGCTCGTGCTCCTTCTCCTGATCGCGCAATGGTCGACCCTCTCCATCGTCGTTCCCCTTCAGGAGCTGCAGAAGAACGTGATGAAGACCGCGCAGGGGGATTTCACGCATATGACTCCCGTGCGCGACACCGACGAGATCGGCCAGCTC
>PMDT01000276.1 GCA_003154555.1 Spirochaetaceae bacterium | reverse complement strand
ACTACGCCTGGGGAGGCTTCCAGCTGAAGGCAGTCGAAGGCCTGAAGGCGAACCTCGATTTCGAGTACTATCTTGCCGCCAACGCGAACGGCGCCACCACGGCAATCAACACGTACAGGGGCGAAGTTGACGTCGCTTACACCGTCGCCGGATTCACCCCCGAAGTGTGGGGATACATGAGCAGCAAGACGGGCGATGCTCCCTTTGGCGTGAAGCCGATCGTCAGCTACACCATGGACATCTTCACCCCGAGCATCTACGTGGAGTATGACGCCTTCGCTACACCGTCCTGGAGCGCCGGCGCGAACCTGAGCGTCGCGGTTGAGAAGCAGACCATATACTTCTACTTCAACTATCAGAGCGCGCAGACCTGGAACGGCGGAGTCAACTTCAAGATGGCGTTCTAGTCCATCCTGAACGAAGTTTCCGAACAAAGAAGGGGCTGTCTTCCGTGAAGACAGCCCCTTTCCTTTTCCCCATTACACCTGTAGAATCACCTTATGAAACATTTCGCACGTGCCGCATGCATTCTCGGTCTTCTGCTCGTCTTCGCTGAAGGTTGCGCCACAATCGCCGCGCCCATCACCACTCCCGATGTGACGGCAAAGCTCGTCCCGGACCGCGATCTTGCCCAACATGGCGTTTCCTTTACCGCTGATCCCTTCCTTGCACCTGCCACCTTGTTGATGCCACAGGATGAATTCGTAACCATGACGATCACCCTGGCGCTGCCCCTGGCGGCGCATGTCACTATCAGCGGCGGGGTAGAGGATGGAACCGGCAAAAGCATTGCCCGCCTGTATTCGAAACAGGAATTGCACGATTACTGGCTGGCGCGGGGGAGGGCACAAGATCCCGACATGGTAAAACGCCTGAGCTACCTGGATACCTTCTATGTGCCGAGCCTCGCCTTTGCCGGGTTCAGGGGTCGGCATGAATACTACGTCGTCATGGTCGGCAAGCGGCCTCTCCCGCGCCCCGCCACGGTAATCCTCGCGGTGTCGCTGGGTGTCGGGGATCCGAAGCAGTTCGCATTCGAGCTGCCCCCTTTCAAGCCGTAAGCTTTTGTTCGGCAGGCCGCGGCGCGACATGGACTCCGTGCCGCGTCGCGGCGGCCAACTCTTGATGATTTTTCCCGACTCCGCTAAGCTTTCCCATGGCGTTCTACTACACCGATCCCTCCCGTACATTCAGCGAGTACCTGCTCGTACCGAACCTCACCCGCAAGGACTGCACGGCGTCCGCTGTCGGGCTCACGACGCCCCTGGTGAAGTTCCATCGCGGTGAGAAGCCGGCAATCAGGCTGAACGTTCCCTTTGCCTCCGCTATCATGCAGTCGGTATCCGACCACCAGATGGGGATTGCCCTGGCCCGCAGCGGCGGCATCGCCTTCATCTTTGTATCCCAGCCGGTGGAGAAACAGGCGGAGATGGTGGAGCGCGTGAAGAAGTTCAAGGCCGGCTTCGTCGTGAGCGACTCAAATATCAGGCCGGACGCCACCCTGCGTGACGTGCTCGCCCTGCGCGACCATACGACGCACACCTCCATGGCCGTTACGGAAGATGGCACGCCCACGGGCAGACTGGTCGGCATGCTCACCAGCAGGGACTATCGCCTGACCACCACGCCACCGGACGCGCGCGTTTCGGAGCTCATGACCCCGTTTGCGGACCTGGTCTACGGACGTGAAGGCATGACCCTTTCCGAGGCAAATGACCTGATCTGGAAGCACAAGCTGAACTGCCTGCCCGTGATCACGAAGTCGGGAAGCCTCGCCTACCTGGTCTTCCGCAAGGACTACGCCGAGCACAAGGAGAACCCCACGGAGCTCGTGGACGGGAACAAGAGACTCGTTGTCGGGGCGGGCATCACCACGCGCGACCATGAGAAGCGCGTGCCCGCCCTCGTGGGCGCGGGAGCCGACGTGCTCTGCGTGGATTCATCCGACGGCTATTCCGAATGGCAGGCGGAAACAATCCAGTGGATCCGCAAGGGCTACGGAGACGCGGTAAAGGTCGGCGGCGGCAATGTCGTTGACGCGGAGGGCTTCCGCTACCTCGTGGATGCGGGGGCCGATTTCGTGAAAGTGGGCATCGGGGGCGGCTCCATCTGCATCACCCGGGAGCAGAAGGGAATCGGCCGCGGCCAGGCAACAGCCGTCATGGAGGTCGCCCGCGCGCGGGATGCGTATTTCAAGGAGACGGGAATCTATGTACCGGTATGCTCGGACGGGGGAATCGTTCAGGATTACCATATCGTCCTTGCGCTCGCCATGGGCGCGGACTTCGTGATGATGGGCAGGTTCTTTGCCCGGTTCGACGAGGCACCCGGACGGCGGCTGCGCATCGGGGGCAACTTCGTGAAAGAGTACTGGGGTGAGGGCTCCAACAGGGCGCGCAACTGGCAGCGCTACCACGAGGGCGGCGCGCCGGGGTTGGGGTTCGAGGAAGGCGTGGACGGCTACGTGCCCTATGCGGGCAAGGTGAAGGACAACCTGGATGTCACGCTGGACAAGGTCCGCAGCACCATGGTGAGCTGCGGCGCCCTCACCATCCCTGAGCTGCAGGCCANNATCGTTCCCAAGGAGAACGAGATGATCATCCCGAGCAACTGAGCGCCGCTCTCCTAGAGCTCCCCTTCCAGGTCGACTCCCACGGGGCAATGATCCGATCCCATGATCGACTCATGGATCGACGCCTGTTTCAGCCTTCCTCGCAATGTTTCGGAGATGCACACGTAGTCGATACGCCACCCGATGTTGCGGTCGCGCGCACGGGTCACCTGGCTCCACCACGTGTAGCGCTCCCCCTCATCGTGGAGCGCGCGGAAGGTATCGATGAAGCCCGCCTCCAGAAGGCGCGTGAAGCTGCCGCGCTCGTCGTCTGTGAAACCGGCATTCATGTGATTGTCGTTGGGCCGCGCGAGGTCGATCTCCTCGTGCGCGACGTTCATGTCGCCGGTGAAGAGGACGGGTTTCGCGCGGGCAAGCTCGCTCGCGTAAGCGCGGAAACGCTCGTCCCACTGGAGGCGCAGCGGCAACCGGGGAAGCCCGCGCCGGCTGTTGATGGCGTAGACGCTCACGACGAACAGGGAGGGAAACTCCGCAGTCACAACCCGGCCTTCTTCATCGGAAACCGGGTAGCCCATCCCCACCCGCCACGAGAGCGCAGGTGAGCGCGAAAGAATCGCCGTTCCCGAGTACCCGGGCCTCTGTGCGTGCGCAAAGTACTGGTGCGGCAAGGAGGGCATGACCTGTCCGATCTGCTCGGGTCTCGCGCGTATCTCCTGGAGACAGAGGATATCCGGGGAGAGTGATTCGACCGGCGCGAATGAGCCCCTGGAGAGCGCCGCCCTGACGCCGTTGACGTTCCAGGAAAGTATTCTTGCCATTCGGCTGCCCGGCGCGTCCTAAAGGCCCGCGATGTTGTAGCCCGTGTCCACGAAATGAACCTCTCCGGTCACGCCGCTTGCCATGTCGGAGAGCATATACAGAGCGGACTTGCCCACCTCTTCCTGGGTCACGGATCGATGCATCGGTGAGCGGCTTTCCATGATTCCGAAGATCTCGCTGAAGTTGGAGAT
>PMDT01000046.1 GCA_003154555.1 Spirochaetaceae bacterium | reverse complement strand
GGCTTCGTCAGGTAGTCGTAGGCGCCGTCCTTGATCGCTTCGACGGCCGACTCCACCGACCCCTGAGCCGTCAGGATCACCACGCTGATATCCGCGTCACCTTCGCGGAGCGCCTTCAGCAGTTGATGGCCGTCCATGCGCGGCATCACGAGGTCGAGGATCACGAGCGCTGTCTGCGGATTCTCGCGCAGGTAGACAAGGGCCTCCTCCCCGTTTGCGGCCTCCCCGGCACAGGCGAAGTCCCAGCGCGCCCAGTCCACCGATGAGCGGAGCGTCACCCGGACGAGTGGTTCGTCATCCACGATCAGGACCGGTCGCATCCGCTATTCCCCTCGGATCATCGGCAGGCGCAGCCGCACCGTCGTGCCGCTGCCCGGCGTCGATTCCAGATCGATCCCGAAACCGCTGCCGTGGTTGAGGACGATGCGCCGGCGCACATTGGCAAGGCCGATGGAGGTCATTCCGCCGTGGTGTTCGGGGGGCTCGGCAAGGGCAGCCTCGAGCACGGCGGCCGGCGCGCCGCGGCCATTGTCACGGACGTCGAGCACCAGGAGCTCCGTGCCGGAGTCCGCGACGCGCGATGCATCGATGACGATTTCCCCCCTGCGGTCAAGGCCCTGCAGGCCGTGGAGGATTGAGTTCTCCACGAGCGGCTGCAGGAGCATGCGCAAGACGTGCAGCCCGCGGAGCTCTTCCGGCACACCGATCCGTACGTCAAACGTGTCCCCATAGCGGACGCGCATGATGAGCAGGTACTGATCGAGCAGGTCCAGCTCCTCGCCGAGCGGACCGAGTGAGTCGCCGCCCCGGAAAGACGAGGACACCACGCGCATGAGGGCCGCGGTCATGCGCCTGATCGGTTCCGCATTGGAGATCTGCGCCATCATCTTGATGCTGTTGAGCGTGTTGGTGAGAAAGTGGGGATTGATCTGCAGCCGCAGCGCCTCCAGCTCCAGGCGCGCCCGCTCCTGCTCGTGACGCTGGCGCTCCGATGTCAGGCGCTCCACCTCGGTGATCATTGCGTTGAAGCTCCGTCCAAGCTGGGAGATCTCGGCGGGGCCGCTCACGGTGACGCGCACGTTCCAGCGCCCCTGTTCCACCCGGCCCATCTCGGCCGTGACGATCTGGATCGGGCGTATGACCTGGCGAAAGAAAAGCTCGATGTACACCGCGAATCCCGCCAGGAGCGCCAGCAGCATCCACAAAGCAAGCTTGGCAAGCGTGGCGATATCGCGGGTGAGCCGGGAAAAATCCGTGACGCTCACGAGCGTCCATCCCGCTGAAGGGATGGAGGCGGCCGCGGAGACGTACGTGGAGCGCCCTTTTCGAAAGACCGATGGCACGATCAGGGAAGCGGCAACAGTTGTCCCGAGCTGCTCGGGCTTTCCGGTGAGGATGACCCGGCGCGTGGAATCGACGAGGAAGAGCTCCGCGCCTGTCGGGGGGACAACGTCCGCGATCTGGTCGAGGAAAGAGACGCGGAAGGAGACGATCATCGCGTCGAATCCGCGCACGAGCGCGGAGCGGCTGGGACAAACGGCGACCTTCAGAAGAGGGCGCGTCGCGCCGTCCAGGCTGTAGCTGGCAAGGTCGGCCAGGATGATCGTGGCATCCGGCGCGCCGATCACGGTCTCATACCAGCCCCGCGTCGGAAGCGGGCGGTCGAAGATGAAGCCATTGTTGCGATGGAGGAATACCGGCCTGTTGCGCATATAGAGCAGCACCGCGCCGATTTTGTTCGTGTAATTGAAGAAGGCGGAGAGCCTGTCATCGATCAGCGCGCCGGTCTCGTACTGGGCGCGCTGCGTGCGGCTGCCATTCAGGCGTACCACGGTGTCCACGAACTGCGCGTCCGTGGAAAGCGTGGCTGTGAGCAGGGCCGCGCGACGGACCTCCTCGTCGATGCCCTGTGCCATGGGCGAAAGCGATTGCGCGGCACGGCTCGCGGCGAGGTCCAGGGAAAAACGGCGGTAGCCCATCGTGACGGCGACGCCGACGACCACCAGCGGGACCGCAACGGCGCACAGGAAGACGAGGAAGAAGCGGCGCACCAGCGAGCCGCGTGTGAGGATCCAGGGTCGTCGGCTGATCCCCGGACTATAGGGCCACGCCGTGCGTGGGCGCAAGCCGGGGCGCCCCTTCACTCACGACGCCGCAAGTGTCTTTGTGTATTCGCAGACGTCTTTCATCGGGCACTCGGGGCAGTGGGGCTTCGTGGGCCGGCAGATCTCCCTGCCGAGATAGGACAGGGACATGCCAAGGGCGTGCCAATCTTTGGCGGGGACAGTTTCCATCAATTGCTTTTCAATCTTGTCCGGCGCCTTTCCCTGGGCCAGCCCGATCCGCGGGGCGACCCGCAGCGTGTGCAGGTCCACGATGACGCCTTCGGCGGGGACGCCTGCCTGGCTCATGATGACGTTGGCCGATTTCCGTCCGATGCCCTTGAGCGCGACGAGCCCCTCCATGGTGAGGGGAATTGCCGCGTCGGTCTTCACCGTTCGGGCGATTTCCATCAACGATCCGGTCTTGATCTTGGCACTGGGGACGCCCGGAAGCAGGGGAAGGATATCGTCGAAGCCTGCCTTTGACAGCGCCGCCATCGCAGGAAACTTCGCGAAGAAGTCGGGTGAGATCTTGTTGATGTGTTTGTCTGAGTCCCGGGCCGACAACACGACCACCACGATGAGCTGGTAGTTGTTCGCGTAGTCCAGGGGATGCTTGCGTCCGCGATACTTTTCCAGCAAAGGCTTCAGTGCGGCTTTCCAGTTGACGTTCGCCATGGCGGAACCTCCAAAGTGCGACCTCCAAGGGCCGCGCACAATGTCGTCATGGCTGCTTCCTGTCGTCAACCCTGCCCTTCGGATCTGCACTTCGGCGGGGTCGACTCAGTGCTCCGGGCCCTCATAGGTGATGTCGTCGTCGGTCCCTGACGCGCCGTCCGGGCCGCTGCTCCAGAGCTTGTAGCCGTCGTCGGTGCGTTCGTAGCCGATCTCCTGGCCGTCGTAGGGATCAATCGGCATCTGCTCGTCCGCTTTTTTCTGCGACCACAGCGTGTACAAACCGTCGATATCATCCGGCAGGCTGCCGCCGGAAGAAGCCTCTTTATCCAGAACGGCTCCGATGGCGGCGAATGCCGCGGCCAGGTCTTCTCCTGCCGTGTCGGGGATCCTGTAGGCCGGACCCGCGGACGAGGAATCTTCTGTCACTGACTGTCCGCGGAAAGAGAGGAGCCTGCCAAGACTGAACACCGGTCCCCGCGCGACAAGGAAGATGCTTCCCGCGAGAATGACGAGCACACCGAGGATGATGGACAGCGCGCGCAGGGTTCCCCCGGCAGCCGACCGGGCTTCAGGGTCCAGGGAGACATCGAGCGCGGCGAGCCGCTTCGCCAACGGCGGATGCGTGGAAAACCACTGGCCGAGCGTCATCCATCCCGTGTTGAGATCGCGCTTCTGGGCAACGAGCGCCTGCCGACTGACGTGAGGGCCGTACTTCCCCCCGACCGCGAGGATCGAAAGCCCCAGGAGTGCTCCCTCCTTGTCTCCCGCGCCGGAAAGCCCGATGCGATCGCACGTGTACTCCCGCGCGCGCGACAACGCCAATCCGAGGAACGGCACGACGAGTGAGGGGAGGAGGAGCCAGCGAAGCCGCAGGTGGCCTGCCCGCACGTGCCCCAACTCGTGGGCAATGATCATGTCGCGCGCGCCATCGCTGTCGCCGCATGCCTCCATCAGGTCGGAATAGAGCACGATCATGTTGGACAGGAGGAAGCGGCTTGCAAGGGCGTTCAGCGCGCCTCCCGCCTGCATGAGGTAGGCGACAGGCATCCTCTTGATGCCCATCCGTCCCGCCAGGGTTGTGACGCGCTCATAAAGCTCGGGAAACTGGTCGGGACCAAGCCGGGCGGCATTGCCCCGCACGTGCATGGTGAATGCCGCCTGCGCGCCATAATAGATGACGGCGACAATGAGCACGTACACGAGCACGAAGAGACCGGTAGGCAGGGAAGAGGCGACAAGAAACAAGATCACCAGCCAGAGCACTATTCCCAGGACGAGCGAGATGACGAAAAGAGCCGTCTCCCCATGAATCCGTCGAAAAGGTATTTCATTTCCTGACACCGGATCGCTCATGATCGCCTCCTTCCCCCCGAGTGACTTGTACCATCGGCTTGAGGAATCGTCAATCTGAGAGCCTCATCGCCAACAAAAAGGCCCCGCGCGCGGGGCCTCGTCATTGCCAGGGAAAGGATTTATCCGGTTACTTCGTCTTTGCCATCTTCATGAGAAGGTCCACGGTGCGGCAGGAATAGCCCCACTCGTTNNACCAGGAGACGACCTTGAAGAAGCGTTTTTCTCCCTTGAGGTTGTTCTGCATCGTGGCAAGGCTGTCATAGATCGAGGAGCGGTTGTCGTGGATGAAGTCGGTCGATACAACCTCTTCATTCGCGTAGCCAAGGATTCCCTTCATGTAGGTCTCCGAGGCCTTCTTGAAAAGACCGTCGATCTCCTCGATTGAAGAATCCCGCGTCGATCGGAATGTAAGGTCCACGACCGACACGTCCGGGGTAGGGACCCGGAAAGACATACCGGTGAGCTTTCCCTTCACCGCCGGGAGCACCTCGCCGACTGCCTTTGCGGCGCCGGTGGTCGAGGGGATGANNAGGAGTGGATGGTCGTCATGAGGCCCGTCTCGATCCCGATGCCTTCCTTCAGGATGACGTGGACCAGTGGAGCAAGGCAGTTCGTCGTGCACGACGCGTTTGAGACGATGTCGTGCTTTGCCGGGTCGTACTCGTTGTCATTCACGCCGATGAGGAGTGTCTTTACCTCGCCCTTGCCGGGCGCGGAGATGATGACCTTCTTTGCGCCGGCTGCGAGGTGGCCCTTGGCCTTGTCGGATTCAGTGAAGAGGCCCGTGGATTCGATCACGAACTCCACGCCGAGATCCTTCCAGGGAAGCTGCGAAGGCTCCTTGGTGGCCATGATGCATCTGGTCTTGAAGCCATTGACGATCAGAACATCGTCTTCCGCTGCTCCTGCCGATTTCTCGGTGGCCAGGGTGCCTTTGAACCGTCCGTGGATGGAATCGTACTTCAGCTGGTAGGCGAAGTANNCCGATGCGGCCGAACCCGTTGATACCTACCTTGATTGCCATACTGAATCTCCTTCCGGAACTCTATTGGTCGTATCGGCCGTCATGGCCGTCGTTGCCGTACGTGGGGGTGGCGCCTCGCGGGCCGCGTCTGCAGCACCGGCGCGCCGCGGATCCTTGCCTCAGGGCTCGCTCACGGCCATCCCTGGCCTCGCTCGCCCTCGGCCTCCGTGCCTACGAATCTTCGAGCAGCTTGAACACCGCGTCCGTGGTGACCGCCTGGATGATCGCCTTGCGCTTTTCCTTGTCGCGGATGATCAGCGTAAGCTTTGCGAGGATGCGCAGGTAGTTCTCATGCTCCTCGGGTCCGGCGATCAGGAAGGCGAGGTGCACCGGTTTCTCATCCAGCGACTGCCATTCCACGCCATCGCGGAAGACCCCGATGGTGATGAAGAAGTCTTTCACCCATCGGCTCTTGATATGGGGGATGGCCACGTTCTGGCCGATGCCGGTCGTGACGATGTATTCACGGTCCAGGACCGCGTTCTGGAACTGCTCGAAATCGATCACGTGCCGCGGATCGTCGGAGAGGGAGATGAGCTTGGCCAATGCGTCCTGCTTGTCCCGTGCCTCCAGAAACGCGATCCGCTCGCGCGCGATGTAGTCTTTTAAATTGATCATGGCGTACTTCAATTTACAGAATTATCGGGGATGGTGCAAGGCCGGAAGCGGGGCGCAGCCCGCATCGCCCCGCGCGGGGGGCGCTCAGCGCGTTTCGGCGACGGACGATTCCCGGTTCTCCGCGAATCGGGCGAGCTTTGACTGAAAGCCAGGCCGGCGGAGCACGTCGCGATTGATCACATTCTCCGGCGCCTCTCCCCGCGCGACGCGGAGCATGCCGGTCGACATCGCAAGACCGGTGTCGAGCCAGATGTCGGTTGTTGCAGGAGACCAATGCGGGGTGAGGATGACGTTGGGAAGCTTGATCAAGGGATCGTCCAGGGGCAGCGGCTCCGTTGCAAAAACGTCCAGCCCCGCGCCGGCAATCCTTCCCGCGGCCAGCGCCTCGACAAGCGCGGGCTGATCCACGATCTCACCGCGTGCGACATTGACAAGAAACGCGGTGGGCTTCATCCGGCCAAGCTCCCGCGCGCCCACCATGCGACGCGACTCCGCGGTGAGGCGCGCATGGATGCTCACGAAATCTGACTCCGCGACCAGCTCGTCCAGCGGCGCGAGTCGCACACCCAGCGCTGCTGCCTCTCCGGGATCGGCGTGGGGGGAATAGGCGAGAAGCCGCATGGAAAACGGGGCGACCAGGCGCACGAGCTCCCTTCCGCTGTGGCCGAGCCCGACGATGCCCAGCGTCCGGCCCGTGAGCTCGGAGCCCATCACAGAGGCCTGCAGGTCCCAGCGGCCGTCGCGCGTGATCCTGTCCTGCGCAAAGAGCTTCTTGGACAGGGCGAGCATGAAAAGGAGCGCCGTCGATGCCGTGGAGTGGTTGAGGGCGTGCGGGGCATTGAAGAGCACCACGTCGTTGTCCGTGCACGCCGCGACGTCGATCTTGTCGAAGCCGGCGCCTGAACGGCCGATGGCGACAAGCCGCTGCGCTCCACGCAAGAAAGTGCCGCGCTTCACCCATGGCCGCAGGACCACGAGGCCGTCGATGTCCGCAATGTGGTCAGGCGTCACTTCCAGGGAATACAGGTGATCCCAATAGCCGGGATCGTCCTGCCGTGGCGCGTGGTCGCGAATGAAGTCGTATCGGATGAAGGGAGCCTTGCGCAACAGATCGAGCCGGATATCGCCGTAGGCGCTCGAGCCTTCCAGGTTCAGGAAATCGCCGGTCAATGCAAGATGGAAGGTGCGCATGGGTTCACCCTTTCGAGGGGTCGTGGCGGTGGCGCTCGTCGGACGACTCGACGTGCACGTCCGGGCGGCGCAGGACCTCCTCCCGCAGCTTCGTGCCCAGGCCGGGGGCGTCCGGAAGGGAGAGCATGCCGTCGGCGATGTGGACGTCCTCTGTCACCACTTCGGGGTACCAGCCTCGACAGTACGAGCGGACAGTTTCCATGATCATCGCGTTGGGAATGTGCATCATCAGATGCGCGGCGGACCGAAGCGATACCGGGCCGATGGCGTCATGCGTCGTGACCGGCAGGTAGTAGGTGTCGGCCATCGAGCAGATCCGGCGCGTTTCGGTAAGGCCGCCCGTCCAGGCGAGATCGGGCATGATGATGTCGGCGGCATTCTGCTGCACGAATTGTCGGAAGCCGAAACGCGTGAACACCCGCTCGCTTGCGCAGAGCGGTATCGTGGTGGCGGCCTTCAAGCGCGTGTAGGATTCGATATTGTCCGGCGGGATCATTTCCTCCAGCCACATGATGTCCAGCGGTTCCAGCGCCCGCGCAATCCGCACGGCGTGCGGGAGATCCCACCGCGCATGGCCTTCGATGGCGATCTGCATCCGGTCACCGACCCTCTTGCGGATGTCTTCGACATAGGAGAGGCCCTTTTTCAAGCTCTCCGTGCTGAGGGTGTGCGTGACGGGACCCACAGCCTCCGCGCCGGCCCTCTGGCCGACAGGCCCGCCGAGTGACGTGCCGAACTGGTCGAAAGGCCAGATCTTCATCGCCGTGATTCCTTCGCGGAGGAGATCTTCGGCCAGCTCGCCCGCGCGGCCTTCGCGCCACGTGTGGAAATCCTGAAGCGGACCATAACTGATGCAGGTGTTGTAGATGGGGATGCGGTCCCTGTTGCGGCCGCCCAGCAGCGTGTAGAGGGGCTCTCCACAGTGTTGGCCGAGTATGTCCCAGAGGGCCACGTCCACGGCGCTCAACGCGCGGGTTTCCGCGCCGGCATACCCGAAGAAGTTCACCGTGGAGAATATGTTCGCCCAATGGTTGTCGATGTCGCGCGGGTCGCGCCCCAGCAGGAGCGTGGCAAACACGTCGTGGATCACTGCGCTCACGGCACGCGGCACGTAGTAGGTTTCGCCCAGCCCCACCAGGCCGTCGTCTGTATGGATGCGCAGCCACATCGTGTTCGGTTGTGCATCGAACCAGACCGTCTCCAGGCGCGCGATCTTCACGGCAAGTTGAAATGTAGTGAAAGCGCGGCCGGTCGACCATAGCGGCCACGGTACGCCGTGGCATGAGCGGC
>PMDT01000160.1 GCA_003154555.1 Spirochaetaceae bacterium | reverse complement strand
TAGCAGGCAAAGCCGGATCGTTTCAGGGCATCGCGGGCGACAGCAACCGACGAAAGGGATGATTCGCCGAAACCAAGAGGCTCCACCCAGCCCTGGATTCCCCGCGCGGTAAACAGAGGGCCGAAGGCTTTCAACGCGGAGACGGTCTCTTCCAGCCGTGTCGCGGCGTCCCGCGTGTCCTGCGTGTCGTTGTTGGGGCACATCACGATCGCGGTGCAGCGCAGCGCGGAGGCGAGCCCGAGCAGCGTGTCCAGCTCGGCCTCGTTCTTCGCCTGAACCGCCTTGAGATTGAACTTCTGCAGAGCGTTGATGCTGATGATCGTGACTCCGCGGCGCTCGGCGAGCTCGCGGACCTCCGCGGCCGGCCTCCCGTCGATCACGGCGCCCCCCGGCAGGTCGTTGCGCAGCTCGACTTTTGAAAGGCCCAGATCGACCGTGAGCGTGAAGAAATCCTCCAGGCTCAGTGACGGGCAGGCGATCCTGTTCAATGCAAAGCGTTTTTTCTCGATCATGGTGTGATTCCCTCTCCTGTTCGGCCTGTCATACATTGACGCCTCACATTGAACCAGCGCGGCTTTCCGCGCAAGCCCACGTCCGCCCGCCCGCCGACCCCTTGCCCTTCGTGCCGCCGACGGGGATGATGGAGCACCTTCACAGACAGCGAGGCGGGCACATGCAATACCGAATCATGCAGCACTCGGGAGACAGGCTCTCCGTCCTGGGCTACGGGTGCATGAGGCTTCCGGAAAAAGGGGGCCGCATCGACGAGGAACGGGCGCAGAAACAGCTGCGGAGCGCCATCGACCGCGGCGTCAATTACGTCGACACCGCGATGCCGTACCACATGGGGGCGAGCGAGCCTTTCGTCGGCCGGGCCCTCCGGGAGGGTTACCGGGCGAAGGTGAAGCTCGCGACAAAAATGCCGCACTACAACGTCCACGCGGCGGAGGACATGGAGCGCTTCCTCTCGGTGCAGCTGGACAGCCTGCAGACGGACCACGTCGACTACTACCTCATCCACAACCTGCAAGCCGCCTCCTGGAAGAAGCTTCAGGGTCTGGGCGTGGAGGACTTCATCCGGCGGGCCGTGGACAATGGAAAAATCCGCACGATCGGCTTCTCCTACCACGGCGGAAAAAAGGATTTCATGGAGATCGTCGACAGCTATCCGTGGGAGTTCTGCCAGCTCCAGATCAACTACCTCGATCGGGACAATCAGGCCGGGCTCGAAGGCGTGCAGTATGCGGCAGCGAAAGGCATGGGCGTCATCGCCATGGAGCCTCTGCGCGGCGGCGCGCTCGCCCGTGCGTCGGCGCCGCGGTACCAGGAGATCTGGGACGAAGCGCCGGTTCCGCGTTCACCGGCCGAATGGGCGCTGCGATGGGTATGGAATCTCCCCGAGGTGACCCTTGCGCTTTCCGGCATGAACGATGAGGCGCACATCGAGGAGAATCTCCGGGTGGCGGATGAGGCGGGCGCGGGCTCACTGACGCCGCGGGAGATCGACATCGTCGACCGCGTCTGCCTGAGCTATCGGCAAAGTCTCAAGGTCGGATGCACGGGCTGCCGATACTGCATGCCCTGCCCTTCCGGGGTCCAGATCGCGTCCAGCTTCTCTGCCTACAATGAATCCTTCACGGGAGCCGCAAAGGGGATCGGCGCACCGCGCCTGCGCTACGTCGTCGAGGCGTCAGGGGTTTTCACCGGCGTCCCTCGCGGCTTCGCCTCCCAGTGCACGGAGTGCGGGAAATGCCTCAGCAAATGCCCGCAGCACATTGCAATCCCCACGCACCTGAAAGAGGTCGTGAAGAAGTTCGAAGGCCCCATGACACCGCTCCTGGTATTCGCCCTGAAGGGATTCCTCCGGTTCAGCGGGTGGCGCGCGCGCAGAAAAGCTGTCCGACAGTGACCGACGTGTGGGGGCGCCGGGCCTCAGCGCGCTCCCGCGAGGATGCGCTCCAGGTCCACGACGCTCACGTCTGACTTGACGTAGTCGCCATAGACGCTGCCGTGCCGCACGACAACAAGCCTGTCCGCGATGTCGTGCACGTGGATCATGTTGTGCTCGATGAGGATGACGGAGACCCCTTTTGCTTTCACTTCCTCGATGATCGAAAAGACCTTCTGGGTCTGCTTGACGGAAAGCGCGGAGGTCGGCTCGTCGAGGATGAGGAGCTTGCCGCCGAAGTAGTACGTGCGGCCAATAGCCACCGCCTGGCGTTCCCCGCCCGAGAGGGCAGAAACCGGCGTCGTGGGATTGAGGTCCTTGATGCCGATATCGCGCAGGATCTGCGCCGTGCGCTCGTTCATCTCCTTCACGTCGAGGAAGGAGATGGGTCCGAACCTGTGCACGGGCTCCGCGTGGAGAAAGAAGTTCCGCGCGATGCTCAGCGTGTTGACCAGGGCGAGGTCCTGGTAGACGGTCTGGATCCCCAGGGCGCGGGCATGCTCGGGGGATTCCAGCTCGATCGTATTGTTCTCCCAGAGAATGGTGCCGCCCGAGGGCTTGTAGAATCCGCAGATGAGCTTGATGGCCGTGGACTTGCCGGCCCCGTTGTCGCCGACAAGGCCGACGACCTCGCCGGGCTTCACGGAAAAGCTCACGTTCTCCAGGGCCACCACCGAGCCGAAGCGCTTGGCGAGATTGCGGACCTCGAGGCGATTGTCGCTTGTTGCCTGTGCCATGTCGGTGCCTCCCCTACTTCATTTGCGCGACGCGCCGCGAAATGGAGGTGTTGATGATGACCGCGATGATGACGATCGCCCCGACGAATGTCTGGTACCAGAACGTGGGCGCGCCGGCCAGGATGAGACCGCTGTTGATCATGGACATGAGCACGGCGCCGAGCATGGCGCCCAGGACGCTTCCCGCGCCTCCCGTGAGGAGGGTGCCGCCGATGACCGCCGCCGCGAT
>PMDT01000011.1 GCA_003154555.1 Spirochaetaceae bacterium | reverse complement strand
GGGAGATTTTTACAAGGCGGAAGAACAACTTGAAGTGCTCGACCAGCACGTTGCCTCGATGCCCGCACAACCATCCTTGTCAGAATTGACGGTTATCCGACCGCGGGTTGAGTACTTGTTTGCAAAAGATCGACCTTCGGCAACGGAGGAGGCGGTTCATCTCGTCAAGCAGGAATACCTGAGGCACTACGCGAAGTGGCCCTCCAGCTACTACGAAAACGTGATCCATCGCTGGAACAAAAAGTACAGGCTGGGTCTGCAGGTGCCGAGAGCCCAGGTTACCGATGCCACGCTAGTACACCGGTACCTGGTTTCGAAGGTTTGATTGAATGCGACTAGCCGGTTATAGAGCGAGGCGGGCGCAGAGGGAGGATAACCATGAGGATACCGAGCAGAGAAAGCACGGAGTGCAGAAAGAATAGCGGAAGTCGCGGCCGGGACGGAAATGGAGCAGGCAAGGATATGAAGAGTAACTCTCCTGTGCCGAGGGAGATCCGCTGTCCAAACAATCATCTTGTTGCAAAGGTGGAGATGGGTACCGTGTGGATCAAGTGCCGCTGCCGACACTTGGTGGGGTTTGCCGTATAGGCAATCAACGGAGAACTGAATAGACAGGCCAGAGGCCTCCTGAGCCCAGAGCCCGACGCGAAACAAGCTGTCGGGCCTTTTCTTTTGCGTACGCTGGCACGACGGCTGACCCCAGGCGTGCGAAGGAAGACTGGATGGATCAAATGATTGAAGGCTTTGTTAAGGGGATGCTCATCCTGATCTTCGGGCCGATTTTGCTTTGCTTGGTGTTTCAACTTCTCGTCGGCGTGTTCGCGGCCATCGTCCCTTGGCTCATCTTGGTCGGGATGGTCGCAGGCCTGACCGCGGGCATTTCGGCGGCTCTCGTCCTTCGTCGCCGGCTTCCGCCGCGGAGACCGCCGGGGCCTGATGCGCCATACCTCGGCTCGGCTCGCGTCCGGCGACCCCGAGGGATGGACGGAAGGAATCCGCGATGAGTGTCCGCTGGCTTCTGGAACATTGTCGGAACCGAGAAATGGATCGCGAGGAAGCGCTCCGCCGTGCGCACGCATCCGTGATGCCGCTCCCCACCGAGCATGAAAGTTGGCTCTCGGGGGCGCGGCAGATGGATGAGGGGCTCTTCCTTGGGACTGCCTCGTCGTCGGAAGGGGATGTGGTGATCCGCCTTCCCTGGGGCGGCGAGTTTGCGCATTGGCTCATCCAGGGGACCACCGGAAGCGGGAAGACTGTTTGGAGCACCGATCTTCTCGTCCAGCTCATCGTGCGCGGCCGTGGCGCCGGTTGCGCGGCCGGAAAGGGCGACCAATACCAGCAGCTCCTCTGGCATCTTGCCGCCCGCGCCTACGGCATGGCCCGAGCGGAGCGCGAGAACTTTCGGAAGCGAATCGTGCTTGTCGATCCCTTCGGAACACATCTTGCGCCTCTGAATCTCCTCGCGACTCATGCGGGCGTATCTCCTGAGACAGTCGCCTACGAGGTGGCGCTTGTCATCGCGGAATCCATGGAAGGAGGGCTCAGTGTCCACATCGAGAGTCTCCTCAGGCACCTCCTCCTTCTTCTTATCGAAGCGAAACTGACGCTGGTCGAGTCCGTCGAGGTGCTTGAGGACGTGACGCTTCGCGCGATTCTCGTTCGTCAGAGCAAGAATCCCGTCGTGAAGCGGTTCTTTTCTTCCGAGAACGTGCCGGAGGTAAGCCGAAGGGCGCTCGTCGGTCGGCTCCAGGCCATTCTTCTCTCTGAGTCGGTGCGACTGAGTTTTGGCGCGGACGCCTGCATTGACCTGCGCGGCGTGCTTGATCGCGGCGATCCGCTCCTTGTGAACCTTGGGCCGGGTCCCGGCGTGCCGGAGGAACTTCGGCACCTCTTCGCGGGTCTTGTTCTCCAGCACCTCTACCAGGCTGTGTTTAGCAGGGGCACTCGACGTCCGCGAGGGTACCTTTTTTCCTTCGACGAATTTCATCATTTCGCGGCGGAAGGACCGCTCGCGCGGCGTCTGGGGACGATCCTTGCGAGCGCGCGAGCATTTGGGTTCTTTCTTATGCTCTCGCACCACGCCTTCGCGCAGATTCCCCCCAACCTTCGGGAAATGATCCTCAGCAATTCCGACATCACGGCCCTCTTCCGTACGAGCGGCCGCAATGCCGAACATCTCGGCGACTTCCTTCCCCGCATTGGACAGGACGGCCGAGATGAAACGCGCCGTGACCAGTTCGAAGAACTGCAGCGGCTTCCGGACCGTGATCTGTATTGGTATGACCGTCGGAAGAGACACCGCGCGATCCGGATTCGTGTCCAGGATCTTCATGAGCCGCAGGAGGTGGCCGGTATCAGCACGGGGAAGCTCGAGGACTTCATGCGGGAGGAGGGA
Organism: Spirochaetaceae bacterium; assembly: GCA_003154555.1. Classification (GTDB taxonomy): domain Bacteria; phylum Spirochaetota; class Spirochaetia; order SZUA-6; family Fen-1364; genus Fen-1364. Next base: position 1,810 of record PMDT01000011.1, on the reverse strand, counting down.
TTCGACCGGGGCGGGGTCACAGTATCTCGAACGGAACTGCACCGGCAGATCGAGGCGCGGCAACGCCATATTGACGAATTAAGACGGCCGCCCGTCACCGTATCGCGTCCTCCGGAAGGGCCTCCGCGGGCAAAGCGTGCCAAAGGCGGGAGGGCAAACCTTGGATAACCCACGCGGGAAAGTGTCCGGCAAGATGTCGCGAGTCGTGCTCCGTGGCGCTATCGAGCTCTACCGCGTGCCGATCATGGCCGCACTCGGCGTCGTCCGGTTCCTCGCGACCCGAGAGCTTCTCGACGATGCCATTCTCTGCGCTACCTGCGGAGCGGAGATCGCCATTCTGGGTCTCTGGGAATGCGGACGCTGCGGGTACACCTGGGCGGGCTGGTACTTTTCGCCATGCGAGATCTGCGGCGATACGCCGCCGTACATCAGCTGCAACGTCTGTTCCGCGTCCACGGCGAACCCGCTTCTATAAGGAGGTGCTACATGCTGATGCTCCGACAAACCCGAATCGAGCGATCTCTTGAACCGCGACGTATCCGATTCCAAGAACGAGACCAATCGGTTCTCGTCGCACTGTGGAAAATGCGGTTTGCCCGGACGATGCAACTTGCGCGGCTCGAATTCCACGATTCACGGGAGGCCGCGACGAAGCGTCTGCGGAAGCTCCACGACGCGGGACTCATCAAGGTATGGATGACGGGCCTTGCTGAGGAGAACATCTACAGCTTGGCTCCCGCGGGTGTCCGCCTACTTGAGGATATAGGAAGGGGCGAAGCGCAAATATCCGCGCCCCGCCGCCTGACCGGCAATCTCCGCCATCTCCACGCCGTGAACCAGGTGCGCATCTCCCTAGCGCTCAGTCTGGACAAGTGCGGGGGCGAGATTCAATCGTGGCGATCCGATTGGGAATTGGAACGGGGCGGGCGGGGGCGCCTCCTTCCGGACGCTATCTTTACGGTGGAATGGGATGAGGGAGAGGAATCGTCGTACGCCTTGGAGGTGGACAACGGCACCCGCGCGCCGCGAGCGTTCATCCGGAAGGCGGAGCGCTACGCCGCACGCGAGGCGGCCCAGACCCCGCTATGGGGCCTAAAGGAATTCTCGGTTCTCGTCGTGGGTACGGACGGGAAGTGGCTCACGCGGTATCGCCGGAGTCTCGCGGGCCGCACGGATTGTCCTCTCTATTTTGCGGAGCTCCAGGACGTCGTGCGCGAGGGGGCCAAGGGTCAGGTCTGGAGGCCTGCCTGGACGGAGGAAAGCTATTCCTTACGGGAGGCGGTTTTCCCTCCTTACCGCGGGGAAGGGGTGGGGGCGGTAACTGCCTGAAATACGGGCACAAGGAGGGGAGGTGGTGCCGCGAATATCTTACACTGGGTGAGGTGATGTCCTTGACGGTGGCCATGGTGATGGTGGCCATGGTGATGGTGCTGGTGAAGGAGGAGTGCATAATGGATTCCATGGACATGATCCGGACGGCCCATATTGTTGACCGACAGCTTGGCGTTCTCGGTGCCGCGGTGACAGAGGCCACGCTTCAGGAACGGATATCTTCCTTTCAGAGCGAGTGGCGCGAGGTGACGCACGCTGTCACGGCGCACTTCTGCGGTTTGGAGCGAACGGCTCACGAGGTGCCTGGTGCGAAGCGTAGTCGACGGCGGAAGGGCGCCGATACACTGGAGGAGTCGCGTGAGGGGGGCAGGGTTGCTGGTGAAGTAGAACGGGCGGACGGCGGAACTGGAGAAGGACGGTCCGGCCGAGAAAGGGAGTGACGCGATGAATTGGGAGCGAGAAGGACAGCGAGCGGCGA
>PMDT01000261.1:7854-14778 GCA_003154555.1 Spirochaetaceae bacterium | reverse complement strand
CTGAGAACCTCGGCCATGGTGTGTCAACCTCCTTTTCGTGGATTTCCGCCGCTTCTTTCCATTCAAGGGCGGAGCTTGCAAAATTTACGGATTGCGGAGGAAAAGTCAAGGCCCATCAGCGCTCTCCCGAAATCGGTCCCCGCCATGCGTGGCTCCTGCCGCCGGGGTGCCGGGCCGGCCACTTGCCACAGGCGGGATTTCCGACAATCATTGGACCTCCGATGAAGAAGTACCGAGGGCTCCTGCTCGACGCTGACAATACGTTGTTCGACTATGAGAAGGCGGAGGGCCTCGCCCTTGAGGCGACCCTCGAGCCCATGGTGCGGGCGGGGCAGCTGGCGCAGGCCGCAGCGGCCTACCGTTCCATCAATGCCGGCTGGTGGAAGCGCCTTGAGCAGGGGGCCATCACCCCGGACGAGCTCAAGATCGGGCGATTCGCCGACCTTATTGCGCTGCTGGGCATCCCATTCGATCCGGCAGCAACCTCCGCCCGCTACCTCGCCGCGCTCGCCGCCCATGCCCCGCTCCTCCCCTATGCACGGGAATCGGTTGCGGCGGCTGCACGCGTGGCGAAGCTCTGCCTCGTCACAAACGGGCTCACCGACGTCCAGCGCGGAAGGCTGCGGGCATCGCGGCTGGAGGAATACTTTTCCGCCGTCCTCATATCGGAGGAGATGGGGATCGCGAAGCCCGACCCTCGTTTCTTCCATGCCGCGGCGGAGGCGCTGGGCATCGCGCACAGCGATCTCCTCTGCATCGGCGACAACCCCGCCGCGGATGTCGGCGGTGCCCGTGCGGCCGGTATCGACGCCTGCTGGTTCGCACCGGAGGGAGCCACGTGGCCCGGACCGGGAGAAAGGCCTCTTTTCGTGCTCCACGATCTGAGGAAAATTGTAAATTTGGCGCAGGGAGTCTACCCATAACGCGCTTTTTTGATATACTCCTGCCACACGGACAGGGTGTGAAATCGCTGCAGAGCCTGAAGGAAAGGAGAACGCCTTGATACAGGTCGAGAACGTCACGAAGAAATATGGCCAGCGTGTGGCCGTCGACCGCCTCAATTTCACCGTGAACAGGGGTGAAATACTCGGGTTCCTCGGGCCCAACGGTGCCGGGAAGTCGACAACAATGAATATCATCACCGGGTATCTCTCCGCCACGGAGGGATCGGTGAAGCTCGACGGGCACGATATCCTCGAGCAGCCGCAGGAAGTGAAAAGGCAGATCGGGTACATGCCCGAGCTTCCGCCGCTGTACCCGGAGATGACCGTCCGCGACTATCTCTCCTTCGTCTGCGACATCAAGGGCGTCGCGCGCTCCCGCCGCAAGGAGAACATGGAGCGGTCCATGGAGATGACGAAGATCACCGACGTGCAGGGCCGTCTCATCAAGAACCTCTCCAAGGGCTACAAGCAGCGGGTCGGCATCGGGCAGGCAATGATCGGAACGCCGCCCGTCCTGATTCTCGACGAGCCGACCATCGGCCTGGACCCCCAGCAGATCATCGAGACGCGCAATCTCATCCGCGCCCTGGGCAAGGAGCACACGATCATCCTGAGCTCCCATATCCTGCCCGAGGTGCAGGCGGTCTGCAGCCGCGTGCTCATCATCAACAGGGGCAAGATCGTGGCAAGCGACACCGCGGAGAACCTTGCACGCGGGATGACCGGTGACAACAAGCTGAATCTGCGTGTCGCCGGCGGCGAGCAGGAATCGCTTGCCGTCGCGCGGGGCGTGGGCAACGTCGTGAAGGCCGCGTGCATCGGCAGCAAGGAGCCCGGCACGGTTGACCTCGTCGTCGAGGCCAGGCGGGACATAGACGTGCGCCGCGACGTGTTCCAGGCATTCGCGCGGGGGAATCTGCCCCTGCTCATGATGAAGTCAATGGACCTCACCCTGGAAGAGATTTTCCTCAACCTCATCACGGACGAAAAGGAGGGATCCTGACATGCTCGCGGTATTTCGTCGGGAACTCAAGGCGTATTTTTCATCCCCCATCGGGTTTGTCTTCGTCGGGTTCTTCGTCCTCATCGGGGGTGTCTTCTTCGCCCTGTCCAACCTCCTCACCGGAAATCCCAGCTTCACGGGAGTGCTCAGCAATCTCACCTTCATCTTCCTCTTCCTCGTGCCCATCCTCACCATGAGACTCCTCTCCGAGGAGATGCGCCAGAAGACAGACCAGCTCCTCATCACGAGCCCGCTCTCCATTACAGGCATCGTGCTGGGCAAGTACCTCGCTGCCGTGGGTGTCTTCGTCATCACGCTCCTCATCACGGTGCTCTTCCCGGTCCTCATGAGCTTCTTCTCGCTCCTGGGCCTCGGCTGGTGGGAGATCCTCGGCGGCTACATCGGCTTCCTCCTGATGGGGTGCGCTTTCATCTCGATCGGGCTTTTCTTCTCCTCGGTCACCGACAATCAGCTCGTCGCGGCCGTCGAGACATTCGCCGCGCTCCTTCTCATCTGGATACTCGACTTCGTCGCCCAGAGCGTCCCGAGCGACGCGGTCTCGGGTCTCATCTTCCTCGCGGTCCTCGGCGCGGCCCTCGTGGCGCTGGTATGGTTCAGCACGCGCAGCTTCCTCGCGGCCGCCGTGGCGTTCGTGCTTGCCGCCGCGGCGGTGGTCCTGCTCTTCGTCTTCTCGCGGTCGTTCTTTACGGGGCTGATCGCGAAGATCCTCTCCTGGTTCTCCCTGGTGAAACGCTACAACGACTTCAGCATGGGGATCCTCGGATTGAGCCCGATCGTTTACTACATCTCGTTTGCCGGCGCTTTCGTCTTCCTCACGATCCGCATGATCGACAAACGGCGCTGGGTGTAAGGGAGGAACGCCGTGAAGAAAACATCTCTCCTGGATTCCCTGAAAAGCAGAAAGTTCCGTTTCGGAGGCTACGCGACCCTTATCATCGTCGCGGGGCTCGCGATCATCATCGCCATCAATGTGCTCGTGGACCAGATCCCCGGCCGACTCGACCTCACGCAGAACAAGATCTATTCCCTGTCGCCGGAGACCTACAAGATCCTCGACGGGCTCTCTTCCGATCTCACCATCACGACGATCGGGAAGGCCGGCACGGAGGACCCGACCGTGAAGGCGATACTGGCGAAATATGCCGCGCGAAGCCGGCGCGTGAAGCTGCAGACCATCGACCCCGAGATGAATCCCGGGTGGACGAAACAGTACGATCCGACCGGCCAGGGGCTCGCGGCGGGCACGCTGGTCGTGGCGGCGGGGTCACGGAACAAGAACATCGGGATCTACGACATGTACAACTACGACACGTCGAACTACGATCCAAGCAATCCCAATTCCCAGCCCCAGCTCACGTCGCTCTCCGTGGAGCAGCGGGTCACCGCCGCCGTGATGTATGTCACGGCGCAGAAGAACGTCACCGTCTATGTCCTGTCGGGACATGGGGAGCAGAGCATCGATTCCCTGGGCCTCACCTCGGCGGTCGCCAATGAGAACTACGAGCTGAAGAGCCTCGATTTCCTCACCGCGAAGGCGGTGCCGGATGACGCGAATATCGTGCTCGTCATGGCGCCGAAGAACGACCTGACCGCGGACGACGCCAGCAAGCTGCGCACGTACCTCGCAGGCGGCGGGCGCGCGGAGTTCCTCTTCGACGTGTTCCAGAACGACAACCAGTACCCCAACCTCGCGGGGCTCCTGAAGAGCTACGGCGTACAGGTGCAGGGAGTCGTCGTCGTGGAAGGGGACACGAACAAGATCGCGACGCAGAACCCCGCCTACATCATCCCGACCCTGGAATACCACGACATTAACAGCCCCCTGCGGACGAACAACTACGAGGTCGTGCTGGCCTGGTCGCAGTCCATCCAGACCCTCGACCTGAAAAAGAAGAGCCTCAAGATCGAGCCGCTCCTCACCTCGTCAAGCAAGTCATACGGGAAGCGCGACGTCCAGCACGCGACTTCCGCGGACCGCCAGGCGGGAGATGTCTCGGGACCATTCACGCTGGCCGTCGCCATTACGGACCCGTCAGACCAGCCGGGAAAACCCGACACGCAGATCGTGGTCGTCGGGGACATCAGGTTTCTCGCGCAGTCTCTCACCGCGGCCATCCCGGGCAACGGGGACTTCTTCATGAACTCACTCGGCTGGCTCAAGGGGCAAAAGGACAGCCTCACGATCCGCCCGAAAAGCCTCCAGACAATGCGGCTGAACATCAGCAGCCTCTGGGCACTCATCCTCTCGGGCGTCGTGGTCATTCTTCTTCCATTGCTGATACTTGGAGCCGGCTTCGTCGTATGGATGAGGAGACGTCATCTATGAGCAGGCGGGTCTGGACACTCGGCATCGTTGTCGTCGTCCTTGCGGCGATCATCGGTGCCTACTTCATCATCTCGCCGCGGAAGCCGGCACCGGGCGCCGCAACTCCCCCGAAGCCGCCCCTGTCACAGGGCGACAAGGACAAGATCGTAAAGATCGTCCTCGACCGGGCCGAAGGCACCCTCACGCTCCAGAAGAAAAACGGCGCCTGGGTGACGGATCCGCCTGTCGCCGGGCCGCTGGACACCTCCAGCACGGATGACCTCCTCTACAGCTTCTCGGCGCTCATGGCCGAGCGCACCATCGATGAGAACCCCGCCGACCTCGCGAAGTATGGACTGAAATCGCCCCAGGTGACGGGCACGGCGACCTGGGAGGACGGCACCACCCACACGCTCTACCTCGGAAACAAGACCGATGCCGGAAGCACCTATTATCTCCAGGTGAAGGGCGATCCAAAGGTCTACACGGTATGGATGAACAATGGCCAGCACTACCATTGGACGGCGAATGACCTGCGCTCCAAGACGATCACCCCGGCGCTCAACTACGACGAGATCACCTACGTAAAGTTCCTGCTGCACGACAGGTCGGTCATCGAGGTCAAGCAGAAAACCACCGACGAGGCAAAAAGCTCCCAGTTCGGTTTCGGGCAGTATTTGGTGACACAGCCCTATCGCATGCCGCGCGGGCTGGATTCCGAGCAGCAGGATAAGGTCATCAAGGGAACCCAGTCGGTGACGATCGCCGATTTCGCCGCCGACAACCCGAAGGACCTCGCGCCCTACGGGCTTGCACGCCCCAGCGGCGAAGCCATCGTCCGCGACAAGTCGAATGCCATCGACTTCATCTTCGGCTCCCAAAAAGGGGCGCAGACGTACTTCATGATCAAGGGCGAGCCCTCTGTGTACCTCACCGACACCTCCTCGGTGAGCTTCCTCGACCTGAAGCCGTTCTCCGTGATCGACAAGTTCGCCTTCATCCCGAATATCGACGATGTCGACAGGCTGGACATCTCGGCCGCGGGCACGAACCATGTCTTCACGATCACCCGCACGACGAAAAAAGCTGACAAGGCCGGGGATCCCGACCAGGTCGTCGCCTCCTACACAATGGACGGCAAGACGGCCGACGAGGACAACTTCAAGAAGTTCTACCAGGCCGTCATCGATCAGCAGGTGGAAGGGGTCGTGTCGCGCACCGTGGCTGACAAGCCCGACGTTTCAGTGACCTACACGCTTAACAAGGGCGCCAGCAGGACTGTCCGCGTGGACTATGTACCGTATGACCGCGACTTCGACGCAGTATTCGTAAGCGGCGTGAACGAATTCGCCCTCACCAAGGGCCAGGTGAGCGGCATGCTTTCCAGGATGGACATGTTCCTGAAGGGAGAAAAAGTCACCGATTGAGGGGTGGGGACTGCCGGGGTGGGGAGCGTCTAGCGCGCGGTATCGGGCCGCGCCGGACGCTCCACCTGTTCGGGTGCGGGTCCCGTGGCTCCCGCGCGCGGCCGCATTTCCCACGCCTGCGTTGAGGGATTGCGCGACAGCGAATCGAAGCCGACGTCGATCACGCGTCCGGACTCGCTCTGGAAGCGCACGCGGCGGGCGAGCACATTCAGCTCCGTCACCTTGAACTCCTCCCCCTCGTGCTGGACGCGGGTGCCCATGGAGGGCAGCGTCTGGCGCGCCTCCTTGTACACGTCGAACTCGTAGGAGAGGCAGCAGAGGAGCCTGCCGCAGGGGCCGGATATTTTCATCGAATTGAGCGTGAGATTCTGTTCCTTTGCCATCTTGATGGACACCGGGCGGAGCCGGTCGGTAATGGCGTTGCAGCACAGGGCGCGGCCGCAGATGCCCAGACCTCCCACCACGCGCGCTTCGTCGCGCACCCCGATCTGCCGCAGCTCGATGCGCATCTTGAACACCGAGACGAGATCCTTCACGAGCTCGCGGAAGTCCACGCGGCTGTCAGCGGTAAAGAGAAACAGGATCTTCTGCTCGTCCAGCAGGTAGTGGGCGCTCACGAGCTTCATCTCGAGATTGCGGGACGCGATTTTCTCCCGGCAGAGGGAGTAAGCGGTGTCCTGTTTCATGTCGTTGTCCTGGACGCGGGAAAGGTCGGCCGGCCCCGCCACCCGCACGACCGTCCGCACTTCCGCCCCGACGTCCGCGGAGTCTGTTTCCCGGCCCAACACCCTGCCCAGCTCGTTGCCGTAGCGGGTGGGGACGACGATCATCGTTCCTACCGCGATGTCCATCCCCTCAGGGGCGTCGCAGAACTCGGTGGCGCTGGAATACAGGATCTTCACCCGCCAGGGCGCGCTGCCTTCCGCCCGCGGTCCGGCGGACCGCACCGGGCCGGTGGCGCCCTGCTGCTCACCGTCAAAGGCAGGGGCGTCTTCCATGCGTTCCTCTGCCTGCTCGTCCATTACGCCTTCTTCGTCGCTCATCACACCGTGCTCCCTGAGGGTCCGTTCATGACATGAAGTTCACGAGCAGGCCGTTGATTTCGTCGATCTGCGCCAGAATGGCCAACTGCTCCGTCTGCGAGGCCAGAACCGAGGCCGCGAGCGCCTCCAGCTTCTCGTCGATCACCTTGACGAGCGTGAAGCGCTTGCGTTTCAGGATGTT
>PMDT01000261.1:0-7846 GCA_003154555.1 Spirochaetaceae bacterium | reverse complement strand
CCATCGGAGAAGTCCTCGCTGGAAACCTCCCCTGATTCGGACACAGATTTGACGAGATCGGAAAATCCCCGCCGGGGCGCTTTCTCTTTGCGGCCTGCCTTCTTCTTGTCAGGGACGGGATACTGGTACGATTCTCCCAGAGAGTCGATGCGCGCCATGTACCCGGCGGGCTCTTCAGTGCTTCTGAGCCTGCAGCGCAACTGCCTCCCTCTGCGGGGCTGCTGCCGCCGGCTTCTGCCCGTTCAGGGTGGCGGCGCGGGGGGGCTGCTCCGGGGGGGTTGTCACACGGCAGGATCCATTGAAGATGACGCCCTCTTCAATAATGAGGCGGGGCGTCGTGATATTGCCCAGGACAAGGCCGGTGGAGAGGATGATGACTTTCTCCGTGGAGATGATCTCCCCGCGGATGACGCCGCCCACCACCACGGTGCCGGCGTTCATGGTGCATTCGGCCCGTCCGTTCTTCCCGACAAGAACTTTTCCCTTCGTGCGGATCGTGCCGGTGAAGTCTCCATCGATGCGGAGCAGGCCATTGAGATCGAACTCTCCTTTGAATCGTGTCCCTTCGCCGATGATCGAATTTATAAATGCGTCGTCGGTGACGTGCGTATCGCTCAATCGCTGCTCCTCTCGCCGACGCTGATGGTAGGCGCATTCTCTGGTGCGATGGAGAGGAACTCCATTGGGTTGATGTAGGCGGAGCCCAGGCGGACCTCGTAGTGCAGGTGCGGCCCCGTGGTAAGACCGGTGACGCCAATGTAACCTATGACGTCGCCGCGGCTCACGTGGTCTCCCTTCCGCTTGCCGGCAAAGGCGCTCATGTGCGCGTAGCGGGTATAGAAGCCGTACTTGTGGCGGATGGTGACATAGTTGCCCAGGTCGTCACTGTAGTTCGTCTGCTCCACGGTGCCGTCCGCCGTGGCGAGGATGGGCGTCCCCACCCCCCACGCGAGGTCCACGCCCATGTGCATGTACCCCAGGCCCGTGAAGGGGTTGGTGGTCCAGCCGAAACGCGTCGTGACGGTCCCCTTGGCGCCCTTGATCGGCCATCCCGTCGGGGTGTTTGCCATCAGATCGCGGAACGCCGTCATCACCTTCGTGATATTGTCCAGGGCGTCGGTGGAGCTGCCCAGCAGGCCGGTGAGTGTTTTCAGGTCGGAAAGCTCCCGCGTATCTTCCGCCGAGTTGGAGGAGTCCTCCGGGAAAGTAGTGAAGTTCGACGCGACGGTGGTTGCCGTCACGGGTGTCGCCGTGTCGAGATTCTGGCTTGCCGTGATTGCGCTGTCGATGCTGTCCTTGAAGTGCTTGCCAGCGGTCCGGATGAGCGCCACCTCGTCCTTGAGGCTCGTCAGCGTCTTTTCCAGCGAGTCGCGTTCCTGCGTGAGCTTTACGTTCTGCTCATTGGTATACGTGAAATGAGTGGACAACAGGAAGAAGCCGATCAGGATGATGCTGAGCGCCACCGTGACAAAGATGAAAGTGAAAAACGAAATCTGGAAGTTGAATATCTTCTTTTCGGAATGNNCCTATTCTGTCGGCAACTTCCTTCTCGGCCTTCTTATATTGCGTGACAGGCAAGGCGTCTTCCTTCCCTCGGCGATGATCTCAATCAGATAGTATAAGCGAAACCGTCGAACAATACCACATTGCGGGATTCTTGTCAAATGGGGCCGGAATTCGACACATGGAAGGCCGTTGCAGCGGGAAAAAGCGGCGACCGGGCCATGGAAAGGGCCGGAAACAAATATAATTTGACTTGGCACTCTCAACGTGATATTCTTTGCACAAATCGAGAGATGAGGAACGAACTCTTTCGAAAACGCTTCCTGATGGAGATGTATGCGCTATTTCGATACGCACGCACACATAGGTCTCATCACCGAGGACCTGATCGACCAGCTCATTGTCGTGCAGGAAGCGCGTCAGGAAGGGGTGCAGCACCTCGTCACTGTCTCGAATAACCTCGTCGATTTCACGCAGCTCTACGACAATCTGAAAACGGAGACGCAGATATACCACAGCATTGGTGTTTCTCCATCCTCCGTGGAGCAACCGGGGGACGACTGGGAAGCGAAAATCATCGACGGCACAAAGCTGGAGCGCGTTGTCGCCATCGGANNTTCATCCGGCAGCTCGAGCTCGCGGAAAAGCTCAACCTGCCCGTCATCATCCACAATCGCGATGCAGGCTCGGATGTTCTTGAGATCCTCCGTGAAAGGCTGCCACGCAGGGGCGGGATCCTCCACTGCTACTCGGAGGACTATGAGTACGCGCGCAAAGCGCTGGATCTGAATCTCTGGATTTCCTTCGCCGGCAACGTCACGTATCGCAACGCGCGCAATCTCCAGGACACGGCGAAAAAGATACCGGTGGAAAGGATGCTCATCGAGTCCGAGGCGCCTTTCATGGTGCCCGCCGTCCACCGGGGCAAGCGCAACAAGCCGTCCTATATCAATGAGACGGCCGCATTCATTGCCCAGCTGCGGGAGGTTCCCGTGGAAGGGCTCGCCGAGACCTTGTACGCAAACAGCCTCACCGTCTTTGGACTCTCCTAAGCCCGGCCTGTTCCACCCGATCCGCGTCTCGTCGCTCGACGTGCCGGGCAATGTGTGGCTCGCGCCCATGGCAGGCTACTCGGATGCCGCGTTCCGTTCGGTCTGCGTCCGTCACGGCGCGAGCCTCTGCTTCACGGAGATGGTGTCCGCCGATGCGCTCGCGCGGAACAATGCCACGACCCTCTGCCTGCTGCGCAAGGCGTCCAACGAAAAGCTGACCGGGTTTCAGATATTCGCCTCGGCGCCGACCATGGCCGCGGCGGCGGTGCGCAGGATCGTTCCCCTCGGGCCTGCCATCATCGACCTGAACTGCGGCTGCTCTGTCCCCAAGGTGCTGAAGGCCGACTGCGGTGCCGTGCTCTTGCGGAGCCCTGTGCTTGTCGGATCCATCGTCGCCGCGATGAAGTCGGAGACAGACCTGCCCCTTTCGGTGAAGCTCCGGCTGGGATGGGACTCCTCCTCCCTCACCTATCTCCAGTGCGCCGACGCGGCAATCAAGGCAGGCGCATCGCTTGTGACCCTGCATCCGCGCACGCGCGCGCAGGCATTTTCGGGAACGGCGCTCTGGGAACATATCCGCGCGCTCAAGCAGGCGGTGACGGTTCCGGTCATGGGATCCGGCGATCTTTTCACGGCCAAGAATTGCGCCGATATGCTGACGCGCACCGGCTGCGACGGCGTGATGCTCGCGCGCGGCTGCCTGGGCAATCCCTTCATCTTCGCGCAGACCGTGGAGCTTTTGTCCGGGAGCGCGGCTGCCGCGCGCCTCGACGCCGGGGAGCGGCTCTCCACGGCCATGCAGCATCTTCGGATGCTGGCGGAATCAGTCGGCGAGCCGAAAGCCTGCCGCGACATGCGCAAGCACTTCGTGGCATATACGAAGGGTCTCGTCGGCGGCTCCCTGCTGCGCCAGAGCGTCGTCCAGGCTGAAAGCATCGGAGAGTACGAGGAGATCGTCGAAAGCTACCTCCGGGAGTAGGAGTACGAATGCCACGGGGTACGAATGCCACGGAGTACCGTGGCCGCCGTGGCCGGATTGACTCGCCCCCCCCTTTTGTGTTTCATTCCGGCGTGGAAGACAGCGATTCGCTCCGGCACCACTGCGGTCTCGTGGGCATCTCCTCCCGGGAGGAGGTCAACATGCCCGAGCTGCTCTTCTACGGNNTCCCACTACCTCGCGGAGACGCACGCGTCCCGGCTGGGCATCGGGCATGTGCGGTACTCAACCCAGGGCACGAACAAGCTCGAGAACGCGCAACCCATCGTCGTTTCCTGCAGCAAGGGCGAAATATCACTCGCCCACAACGGAAATATCTCCAACTCCGAGGAGCTGCAGCGAGGGCTCGTCGCGGAGGGCTCCATCTTCCAGAGCACCTCGGACACCGAGCTTCTCCTTCACATGATCGCCCGATCGCGCCAGCCGACTTTCAAGGAGGCGCTGATCGAATGCCTGCGGGAGATCCAGGGCGCGTACTGTTTCCTCATGATGCACGACAACAAGATGTATGCCGTGCGCGATCCATACGGGTTCCGACCGCTCGTGATGGGCACGCGGGACGGGCAGGTCATCATCGCCTCCGAGACCTGCGCGCTGGAGATGTTTGAAACGCACGATATCCGGGAGATCGCCCCGGGGGAGCTCGTGATCGTGGATGGCACCACGGTGAGCTCCGAGCGCCTGCCGCACGCCGACGTGGGGCGGCGCGCGCATTGTATTTTCGAGCTGATTTATTTTGCCCGCCCCGATTCGGTGGTCTTCGGTGAATCGGTACACATGGCGCGCAAACGCATGGGCGAAATGCTCGCGCGCACCGACACGATCAAGCCCGACATCGTGATTGCCGTGCCGGACTCCGGCAACAGCGCTGCGCTGGGCTATGCGCAGGCCTCGGGCGTGCCGCTGGAACAGGGCCTCCAGCGAAACCATTACATGGGCCGCACATTCATCCAGCCGACCGTCGCGATGCGCGAGTGGGGCGTCCGGATGAAGCTGCACCCGGTGCGCGAGGCCATCGCGGGAAAAAGCGTCGCCGTCGTGGACGATTCCCTGGTGCGAGGGACCACCGCGCGCCAGATCGTGCGCCTGCTGCGGGAAGCCGGCGCGCGCGCGGTGCACCTGAGGATGTCCTCCCCGCCCGTGCGGTTTCCCTGCTTCTACGGCATCGACATCCCGACCAAGGAAGAGCTCATCTCCAATCGTCTCGACCCTGCAGGAATCGCCCGGGAGATCGACGCGGACTCGGTGCGCTTCCTCTCCCTCGACGAGCTGCGCCAATGCGTGCCGAACCCCGGCGACTACTGCTCCGCCTGTTACTCCGGCTCCTACCCGTGCCCCGTCACGGACGCGCCGGTCAGCAGGAAGCGATAAGATCTCACCCGCGCGGGTGAATAGCGCCGTCAAAGGAGAGCGAATGAAGACCTACCGTGAAGCAGGGGTGGACATCGATCGCGGCGACCGGTTCGTCGATTTCATCAAGAGCATCAAGTCGAAAGCGGTCGATGCCGGCATCGGCGGCTTTTCGTCGGCGCTTGCCCTGGACTCACTCGGGTTCACGTCGCCCGTTCTCATGACGACAACGGATGGAACCGGCACGAAGCTTCTCGTCGCGCGCACCCTGGGCATTTACGACACGATCGGCATCGACCTTGTGGCCATGAATGTGAACGATCTCCTTGTCTGCGGCGCGCGCCCCCTGGTCTTTCTCGACTATATCGCCTGCGGAAGAATCGACGAGACCCGGATGCACGCGCTCATGCGGGGAATCGTGAAGGGCTGCGAGCTCGCGGGGTGCAGCCTCGGCGGCGGGGAAACCGCGGAGATGCCGGACCTTTATGAAACGGAGGACTTCGATCTTGCGGGATTCGCGGTGGGGCTTGCCGAGAAGGCGAACATGCTCCCCCGCAAGGAGGAGATCCACGCGGGGGACGTGATCCTCGGGCTCCCGTCCACGGGGATTCATTCCAACGGCCTGTCTCTCGCGCGCAAGGCGATCCCGGAGAGCGATCGCGCGGCATGGAAAGAATTGCTCGTCCCGACACGGATCTACGCATCGGAGATGGGGGCACTCGTCGGGTCGAGGAAGCTGCTCGCCGCGGCGCACATCACCGGCGGGGGGCTCTACGGCAACCTCCGACGCGTCATCCCCGATCGGCTTGCGCCGCTTTTCACATTCGACTGGCCTGTGCCGCCCATTTTCGCGAAGATCCAGACGGCGGCCGACGTCTCCGACCCGGAGATGCGNNGGCGCGGCGGCACGGCATCGATTTTCTCCTCTGCGACGTCGAAGGCGCCCCCGTGCTCCAGCGCGCCGCGGGACTGGGCGTGCACACGGTCCCGGTGAGCTACAAAGGCATGGAGCGGCAGACCATCGAGAAAAAGATCGTGCGCCACCTCGAGCGGCGCGGCGTCGACATGGTGGCGCTCGCCGGCTTCATGAAGCTCCTCACGCCCTGGTTCATCGACGCCTTCAAGGGACCGATCGTGAACCTCCACCCGAGCCTTCTGCCGAAATATCCCGGCGCGCACGCCATCGAGGAAAGCTTCCGGTCCACCGATACCGAGCTTGGCATTTCCGTGATCCGCATCGACGCCGGCATCGACACCGGGCCCATCCTGCTCCAGAAATCCTTCACGCGTGACCTCACCGAGAGTCAGGCGCAGATCGAAACACGCATCCACGCCCTGGAGCACGAATGGTTCCCCCGCGTCGTGCTTGACCTCCTGGACGGGTTGGACGGCATGAGGGCGTCGGGGGCACGGCCGTGAGGGTGCTCGTGCTCGGGTCCGGCGGCCGCGAGCACGCGCTCGCGTGGAAGCTGGCACAGGGGAAAAGAGTCGAACAGGTTTTCGCAGGCCCCGGCAACGCAGGCACCGGCGGCTGTGCGCGCGATCTTCCCGCCGTGAACCCCGCCCGGTTCGAAACGATTGCGGACGCGTGCCGTCTCAATCGAATCGACTGCGTTTTCGTCGGCCCTGAAGGCCCCCTTGCGGACGGCGTGGTGGATTATCTTGCGGAGCAGAAGATTCCTGCGATCGGTCCTCACCGCAGCGCGGCGCGCCTTGAGTCGAGCAAGTCCTTCTCCAAGGCTTTCATGCAGAGAAACGGGCTGCCGACGGCAGAGGCGGAAGAGTTTGCCGATGCTTCCTCCTTCGAGGACTTTGTGCGTTCCGCGAAAGGCCGGCGCCTGGTCGTGAAGAAAAGCGGGCTGGCCGCGGGCAAGGGGGTTCTCGAATCATCACGCGCCGAAGACCTGATTCCCTTCGGCCGTGCAATTCTCCAGAAAGACATCCTGCTCGTGGAAGAGTTCCTCGACGGCTGGGAGGTCTCCATCTTCGGCTTGAGCGATGGAAAGGATTTCATCGTCCTGCCCCCCTGCACGGACTTCAAGAAAGCGCGGGATGGCGACCAGGGCCCAAACACGGGCGGCATGGGCTCGATCTGTCCCGTGCCCTGGGTCGACCCCGACCTCATGAACCGTATCCGCCGGGACGTGGTCGAGCCGACGTACGCGGCATTGTCGCGGGAGGGCCTGGGTTATGCCGGCGTGCTCTATTTCGGGCTCATGATCACCGCCGATGGGCCGAAGCTTCTGGAGTTCAATGCGCGCTTCGGGGACCCGGAGGCTCAGGTCATCCTGGTGCGGATGCGGTCAGACATCGTGCCTATCCTCCAGGGAGTCGCCGCGGGGCAGCTCAAGGAGACGAAGATCGAGTGGGCCAAGGAGCCGGCGGTCTGCGTGGTCCTGGCGAGCAAGGGCTACCCCGATTCGTCGGATTCGGGTCGGCCCATCCAGGGGCTCGAAACATTGAAAAGCGAAGGCGACGTCGTCGTCTTCCACGCGGCGACGAACCGCAAGGACGGTGCGCTCCTGACGATCGGCGGACGGGTCCTGGGTGTGACGGCGCTGGGCGCAAACCTGGACGTTGCGGTCCAGCGCGCCTATGAGGCCGTGGCCAAGGTCTCGTTCGAAGGAATGCAGTTCCGCAAGGACATTGGCCAAAAGGCCCTTGCGCGCCTCCATGCGCCGAAGTAGAGCAGTGTCGCACCCCAGGGTCGCGGTTCTCATGGGAAGCGACAGCGACCTTCCGGTCATGGCCGAGTGCGTGAAGGTCCTCGAGAGCTACGGCATCTCCTCGGATGTCCGGGTCCTGTCGGCCCACCGAAGCCCCGATCAAGCGACCCGCTTCGCGCGGGAGGCCGAACGCCGCGGATTCCGGATCGTCGTGGCCGGGGCCGGGGGTGCGGCGCACCTGGCCGGCGTCGTGGCCGCACAGGTCACCTTGCCCGTCA
>PMDT01000374.1 GCA_003154555.1 Spirochaetaceae bacterium | reverse complement strand
CGCACCAGGGCGTTCACGGGGCTCGCGGAGGCACTGCGCAGCTCCGGCGTCGTCACGGACAGCACCCACACCGCCCTGATCAACCGACGCATGGAGATCGCCAACAACTATATCAGCGACATCACGGCGGGCCAGACGGCGGGAAACGAAAAGCCGGCCGCGGAGAACTTCATCCTCAACAGGCTCCCGCCGGGTGACGATCAGCGGGCGCTCATGATGAGCTACTTCGACGCTTATGAGATCCTGCGGAACTTCGGCCAGCCATTCGGGACGGTTCCCGAGACATTCTGGTCGAAGGTGGCGCGTTTCTTTTCGGGCAAGAAGAAACCGGAAGGAACCCTGACCCCGAGCCAGGAGCTCAACCTCACCATCGCGATCAACCTGATGCAGACGTGGTTCGAGGACGGGCTGTGCACTGCGCTCGTCACGGGGGACGCGGCGCCGAATGAAAAGATGGAATCGCTGTATTCGCGCTACCTGATCCTGAAATCGATTCGCCTGGCCAACCCCAAGGCGGCGAATACCGATGAGGATACCGAGGAGATGCTCTACCTGTCGCCTCTCCTCATCTCGAAATGGATCTCGATGGCGTCCACCCCGCCCCTGGCGCCTGTGGCATCTGCGGCGGCACCCGCCGGGGGAGCTGCCGCAACGGCGGCACCTGCGGCACCCGTTGTGCCTGCCCCGCAGATTACGACCTTGAAATCGTACTATGGAGTCGACAAGATCATCTATTTCTCACTGCTCGAGACGGGCGTTCCGTCTTCAACGTACATCAAGCCACCCTCCAAGTCTCCCATCGCGCGCTACTTCCCCCTGGTGGCGTCGGACCCGGATTCCCTCCAGGTGTCCGTGGTGAACGTGAACAGTGGGGACTATGAGTTCAAGCAGGATTTCCCGCTCAAGTAGGCGCAGGAGGTACCAGCCATGAAGCGTGCACTTCTTATTGCCGCAGCTTGTTTCGCATTCGCCGCCGCGGCGTTCGCCCGCGACTACACCTACCTGGATCCGCCGACCCTGGCCGTGGCGGACTTCGAGGTCTCCATGAGCGCAGCGGACAAGGCGGCGAGCAAGCAGTTCTACGGACAGCTCATCAGCCAGGCCCTCCTGTCGGTACTGGTCCAGCAGAACGCCGCAAACGTGGTCTACGCGTTGAAGGACAGCCATATCGTCCCCGGAGCGCCGGTGTACGATCCCAGCATGACTTTCACCTTCCCGAAAGACCCGAAAGCCGCCGCAACCGGCGACTATGCAAGAGCCGCTGAAGACTACAAGAACGCCGGCATCAGGTACGCCGCGGCCACGGATGACTACGTCAAGGCAACGAATGACTTGAAGGCAGCAACGGACGACCTTGCCAAAGCCACCGGTTCAGAAAAGGACGCTGCGCGGGATCGGCAAACGAAAGCGAAATCAGCGCAGCAGGCAGCCCAGGCGGAGCAGCAGTTACGGCTTGAAGATCAAAAGCAGGCGATGCAGGAGGCAGTGAAGGCGGCAAACGAAGTGGCAGTCACCCTGCAAGGGGCGCAGGAGCTCGCGCGCATCGCGGGAGGTCAGATTGCGCGCCTGTATTTCCCGTCCATCTTCAAGATCTTCGACAAGAAATACGTCGAGAACGCGCTGCAGAACGGCACGTTCACGGTGAAGGACCTTTACACGAAAGCGGCCGGCGCATTCAATTTCGCGGATCTTGATTTTCTCGTGCTGGGCAACGTCTACGAGACCAGCTCCGGCGCGCCGGAAGATAAGACCCCCGCCGAAAGCCTGCTCCCGCACAAGGAAACAGCGTCGGGCAGCACCCGGACCGCAATCGGCTTCAATGTGCGCGTGCTCAACACGAAACGGGCGGAAGAGACGTACTCGTACTCCGCGGTTGTCGACAAGGACCTTCACGACCTTCCTGTCGCCTGCGCCCAGATATGCCAGCACATCATGATCGATATATTGAATGCCCATTGCGCACAGCTCACCATCACCGAAAGTCCCGATGTCGCCGGCGCGGGCGGCGCGGGAACCGGCAATGCCGGCAGCAATGGACTGCCCGACCTGTCCTATGCGAACGGGCATTACTACCTGTTCTGGCAGCCGCGCCAGGTGGAAAAAGACGACAACACTGTCGGGGACTCGGACAACTCCGACAAGCGCAAGGTAAATCCCGACGTCTTCTACTGGACGCTTCCGGGCCAGTACGTCATCTCCGTGTACAACAGGAGCACGCAGCAGATCAAGGAGATCCCGTTCTCCATCAACGCGGGCGACGTGAAAAACATCGTGGTCCTGCGGGACCATATCGCAACGCCGAACGGAAGCATCACCATCGGGGGCATCGGTCCGACGACCTCTTATACCTTCCAGGCGGTACCGAGAAAGCAGAGTCAACAGTACTGGTGGGAGATATTCGATCCTCCGATGCCCGAGCCCTCCTTCACCGTGACATTTGACAATGGCACCGCGACGGGTGTACCGGGAACAACTCCGGGGGACACCGGGACGGAGAACTCGGATTCGGTGCACGCGCAGTACCGCTATGAAACGCAGGACATCCTTATCAGCGGCGTGCCGTTGTCCGCCTATGACATCACGGCGACGCGCAATCCTCCTGAAGGCTTGAGCGGGATCACGGGCATCTGGTACACCTCGACGAAGCTCACCGTGAAAAGCAAGCCGCTGCCGGTGGTCGTGCGCGATCCCAAGGACGTGAAGATGCAGATCGCCGATTTCGGGCTCCAGGAAAAACAGCAGATCCTGTCGCCGAAAACGACGAAGGTGACATTCATCCTCAAGCCGGGGTTCGGATACTCGGGAGATATCGATGTCGACGACGGGTCGCTCACGACGGACGAGTTCCACTGGGCCGACAAGGAAAAAATCACGATCTCAAGCGAATACGCGCTTGAGGACTGGGACGCGCATCCCCAGGTCACCTACACCGTCTGGACAAGGGGATACTCCAAGGACAATCGGTATTCCTCCTGGCACGGCTACACCTACGACTTCAGCAAGAGCCAGATCGTGCCGGAGAAGGACGTGATCGCGTTCGTGGATCTTCCGAGCCTCAGGGCCCTCGCGGATCAAAGCGCGGAGGAATACGAGCAACGGCAGGATGCGGAGCGGGCAGCCCAGCTTGCGGCTTTCACGAACCTGAACAACCAGGGCGCGTTCTCGAACCTGCCCGGCCAGGCGGCGTCCGGGCTGCAGGCCAGGAGGGCGGCTGCGGCGCCAGGGGCTGTCCCGCTGTTCTTTGTGAACGCGGATCTCGGCGTGGGCATCGGCGGCTACAGCAGTTACAGCTACTATTCGGGCTCTTCGCTCACTATCGGCCTTGCATTGACCGCTGCTGCCCAGTTCTACTGGCACTTCCTGCCCACATTCGGTCTGGGCGTAGGCGGCTATTTCGACACGATGGTCGGTGCGTCATCAGGCTACGCCCTTACGCTCGATGTACTGTCGGGAGATTTCTCGCGGTCAAATTCTGCATTCCGATTTGACATCGGATATGGCAGCGGGGTGATGCTGGGATTCGGGGTCGCCACGCTGAACGCAAAGAAAAGCGGCGGATGGACGTGGGGAATCGACGCCTTCTA
>PMDT01000211.1 GCA_003154555.1 Spirochaetaceae bacterium | reverse complement strand
TCGAGAACTGGGCGGCGCCCTTCGTCATCCTGCTCGGCCTCGCCCTTGTGATCTGGATGATCACGGCGGCAAAGGGATTCGGTCCGCTTCTTTCTCAGCCCAGCAAGTTCAAGACCGGCGGTGAATTCTTCAAGATCTTCATTCCGTCACTCACGGGCATGGTAGGGTTCTGGGCCACCTTGTCATTGAACATTCCTGACTTCACCCGGTTCGGCAAAGNNTTCGGGGAGGCGATCTGGGACCCGGCAACGCTCCTCAGCAAGTTCAACAACCCCATTACGCTGGTCCTGGCGTTGATCGGTCTCGTCGTTGCATCCCTGTCGGTGAATATTGCCGCCAACACGGTATCGCCGGCGAATGACTTCTCGAACACTATTCCCAAGCATATCAGCTTCAAGATGGGCGGCGTGATCACGGGCATAATCGGAATCCTGATCATGCCCTGGAGACTGCTCGCGGACCCGAGCGGATATATCTTCGGCTGGCTCGGCACCTACTCCGGTTTCCTGGGGCCCATCGCGGGCGTTCTCATCGCGGACTACTGGGTCATCCGCCACACGAATCTGAATCTCGAGGACCTCTACACGGAGAAAGGCGGCGTGTACGGGTTCACCGGCGGCTTCAACATCCGGGCGATCATCGCGCTGGTCGCGGGTGTCGTCGTCGCCCTGATCGGGACGATCGTGAAGCCCCTTCACTTCCTGTTCGACTATGCATGGTTCGTCGGATTCGCGGTTTCGTTCCTCGTCCAGTGGGCCCTCATGACCGGACGGGCAGAGGTGAAACCCGCTGTCTGACCCCGACCATAGCCCTGGATTTCTGCAAGCCCATCGCGGCCTTCGCGGTGGGCTTGCTTTTTTTGCGGCGCCCGGGAAATACTGATCTGGGTGCTGGAAACGCAGCACAGGAGGAACATCATGACGACAACCATCAAAAAGCTGCCCTACTACGCGGCCGGTTGGAAAGAGTCCCGGACGGCAAAATACATGGAATGCTTCGACCCCTCGACGGGTGACGTGATCGCGCTGGCCCCGCAGTGCACCACCGACGAGGTGAACGAAGCCGTTGCCGCGGCCGCCGCGGCCTTCCCTGCCTGGGCGGATACGCCGCCCAACAAGAGGGTCCAGGTCCTCTACAAGATGAAGAGCCTCCTGGACGCGCACCTGGATGAGCTTACCCGGCTGGTTGCCCGCGAGCACGGCAAGGTCCTGGACGAAGCCATGGGCGATGCCATCAAGGTGACCGAGCTGGTGGAGTTCGCCTGCGGCGTGCCCCATCTGCTGAAGGGACCGGCCGTGATGAACGTGACGGCGGGCTACGACACCGCGCAGTACATGGAGCCCCTGGGCGTCTTCGCCGGGATCGTTCCCTGGAACTTCCCCGCCATGCTTCCCATGGGCTGGGTGGCGCCGCTGTGCATCGCCACGGGAAACACTCTTGTGCTGAAGCTGGCCAGCTTCGTTCCACAATCGGCAATCCGCATCATGGAGCTGTGGGAGGAGGCGGGCCTGCCCAAGGGCATCATCAATCTCGTCACCTGCTCGCGCAACGAAGCGGAGATCCTGCTGCGGCACCCGGATGTGAAAGGCGTCTGCTTCGTTGGCTCCACGTCCATCGGGAAGCACATCTACGCCACCGCCGCGGCAAACGGCAAGCGCGTGCAGGCCCTGACGGAAGCGAAAAACCACGCGCTGGTGTTGAGGGACGCCGCGATCGAGCGCTCGGCCAGCAGCATCGTCTCCTCTGCCTGCGGCTGCGCCGGCGAGCGCTGCATGGCCCTGCCCGCGGTCGTCGTGGAAGAATCGATTGCCGACGAGCTGGTCGCGGCTCTCACCCGCAAGATGAAAGAGCTGAAAATCGGACCCGCGTATGACAAGTCAAGCCAGCTCGGGCCCCTGGTGAACGCGGAGCACCGCCAGTCGGTCATCAACTGGATACAGAAGGGCATCGATGAAGGGGCAAAGCTCGTCGTGGACGGCCGCGGCGTGACGGTGAAGGGATATGAGAAGGGCTTCTACCTCGGCCCGACGCTCTTCGACCACGTGAAGCCGGGCATGACCGTCGGGGACCGGGAGGTTTTCGGTCCCGTCCTCTGCGTGAAGCGCGTGAAGAACTTTGAAGAAGGCGTCGCGCTCATGAACGGGAGCGAGTTCGCCAACGGATCGGTGATCTTCACGCAGAACGGCTACTACGCGCGCGAGTTCGCAAAGCGGACCCACGGCGGAATGGTCGGCGTCAATGTCGGCATCCCCGTTCCGCTGGGCATGTTCGGATTCACCGGGCACAAGAGCTCGTTCTTCGGCGACCTGCACACAATGGGAACGGATGCGGTGCGCTTCTTCACCGAATTGAAGACAGTGACGGCCCACTGGTTCTCCGAGCAGGAAGTCCGCGAAGGAAAAGTCGCCAATACGTGGGACGGCATGATCTCCATGCCGGACAAGAAGTAGAAGGAATCCGCCTCCGGCGCACGCGCCGGGGGCGCTATTTCTGCGCGGCTGCGGGGCCGAACATGCCCATGCCGCGTTGTGATTCGCCGTCCAGGAGCACGTGCAGGAGCTTGCCGTCTTTCAGGGACGGGATGTGCAGCACGTGGATCACCTCCGCAAGACCTGCCGCGGCCGGCTCCAGCTCAGCAAGCATATTGCGCGAACCCAGAAGGAAGTCCTCCCTCAGCATGCTGCCCGTCGTGTCGGGATAGAGCGGCATGATCGCGATATCCGCCTCCACCAGGTCCTGGAAGAAGT
The DNA here is from genome assembly GCA_003154555.1 of Spirochaetaceae bacterium. Lineage (GTDB taxonomy): Bacteria > Spirochaetota > Spirochaetia > SZUA-6 > Fen-1364 > Fen-1364. Next base: position 21 of record PMDT01000211.1, on the reverse strand, counting down.
GCGTGCCGTAGGAGGGTTCGG
>PMDT01000405.1 GCA_003154555.1 Spirochaetaceae bacterium | reverse complement strand
GGCCGCACGACCCTGATCCCGGAAAAGAAAATAATAAGCACGATCACGATGGCTAGTGCAATCAAATAGTACATGAAATCCTCCTCGCCTCTTCTTATGGACGTTGTTCCCTTGTGGGTTCTTTGTCGATTCAGGGACTGACAGAATCTATATTGTGTAAAGTAACAGATAAAAAAAACCAAGTCAATCTTGAAACGCCATCGGCTAAAAGCTGAATTTTTTTCCAGCGCCATGTCCTATGCGGCTAGGTATGTGTATGATAGAGATGAGAATATTCATGAAGTTCCCATCCTGCATTCCCCAGACAGTTCCTGAGAGGGGTTTCGCACGCCCGTAGGCGGCATAAGGGCGACCGCCACTCTCACCGCCTACTTCGCAAAAAGCGACGAAGCCTTCATTGCCCTGGGGAAGCTGAAGCGGCGGGGCTTCCGTCGGATTGCGCTTCTCCACAAGTCCGCGAAAGGGGAAGTGCGAACCCGGGACCCCTTCCCGTCGAGGCGCGGGCTCGTGGCGCTGTTTCCTGCGCTCGTCCTTTTCGGCATGTCGATCGCGTCGTCGCTCTTCCTGCAATGGCCCATGCTCCCCGTCGACCTGGGGTTCCTGTTCGCGGGGCTGTGCGTCGGTTGGCTGTCATATCCGCGCGCGCTCCATGGCATCGGGCGACGCGTGTTGAGGGATCATGCGCGCTGGCTGGTGTCGGAGGAGACGGTGATCGTTCTCCAGGCGCCCGTCCAGATCCTGCACCTGGCCGTTTCCCTCCTGCGGCAGGGCGGCGACATCCCGGCGGCAGTTTTCGTCCTGCACCCGGAGCGCAGGCCGACGGGCGACGATGTCCCGAGCCCGCGCGTGCAGCTCCTGCCCGATCAGTTCCGCGAGCATGCCGAGCGCCTTGCTTTCGATCACAGGACGGAGCCGGGTGCCCGGGTCGGCGTCGAGCTGCGTTCCCGTCTCCAGAACGCCCGTCGCGAGGTGCACGAGGTGTGCATCGATCTCACGCAGGCAGCCCGGCTGGAGCAGGGGACGCCGCCGACGGCGGAGTGGATACTCGACAACGAGTACGTCATCGACAGCAACGCGCGGGACGTCCTCGTGAACCTGTCCGTGGAGTTCTGCCGGCAGCTTCCGAGCCTGACCGCGGGGCGATCCGCCGGTCTGCCCCGGATCTACGATCTCGCCTGCGAGCTCGTCGCCGATCACGAGCTGCGCCTGGACCGGGAAAANNCCTCGCCCTGCGCGCCTCCGCGGAGTTGCGGGAGAGAGAAATCGCCGCCTTCTGGGCGAACCGGCTCATCCGCGCCAACAGGCGGGGGGCCGACCAGCTTTTCGCCTCACTCGCGGCGCTTGCCGTCGCCCTTCCCGACCCGGGGCCGTATCTCGCCGGCGAGCTTGTCGACCACCTCTATGACGAGGAAGCGGTGCTCGTGCTCGTGCAGGGCTGGTTGGAGCGCGCATTCCACCAGTCGCTCGGGGAGATCCACCAGCGGGAGCAGAATCGCCAGGCGAAGGACCAGATTTCCGTCGGCAACGCATTTACCAGCCTCCGCCAGCTTGCGCTCCTGGACTGGCGGCAGATATTCGAGCGCCTGAGCCGCGTGGAGCAGCTTCTCCGCACGGACCCCGCCGGAACGTACCCGGGCATGGACTTCGATACGCGCGATCGCTATCGAAAGGCGGTGGAAGAGCTCTCACGGAGGTCGCACCGTTCGGAAATAGAAGTCGCCCGGGAGCTCATCGTCCTTTCCGGGGAGCAGGCGCCGGGCGCCTCTGTCGATGAGCGTCAGCGCCACGTCGGCACCTACCTGATCGGCAACGGCAGGCCCGCCCTGCTCGCGCGGCTGGGTTGCCGCGAGACTCCACGCGCGCGCCGCCTCCTGTGGATCCATCGCCATGCCACGGGCGTCTATCTCCCCGCGGTCGCGGTCCTGACCGGCGTCTCCACGCTCGGGATATTCCTGTCCGTCCTGAAGGGACAGACACTCGCCGCACAGCTCGTCATGACGCTGCTCCTGCTGCTGCCCGTGAGCCAGCTCGTCATCGAGCTCCTCAACTACCTCGTCACCCGGCTCATTCCGCCCCGCAGCCTGCCCAAAATGGATTTCAAAACGTCCGGTGTCCCTGAGGCGTTTCGGACCCTTGTCGTCGTCCCCCTGCTTCTCGGCGACGAGCAATCCATCCGCGCCGAGGTGGAAAAGCTGGAAGTACGCTTCCTGGCCAACGTGGAGCGCAACCTGCTCTTCAGCCTTTTCACGGACTACCGTGACGCTGATGTCGCGCAACGCGGCGACGACGCGCGCCTGCTGCAAACGGCGGTGGAGAGCATGGCGGCGCTGAACGCGCGGCACGGGGGCGGGCGTTTCCTGCTCCTTCACCGCACGCGCGCGTGGAGCGGCTCGGAGCAGAAGTTCATCGGCTGGGAGCGCAAGCGGGGAAAGCTCGAGGAGCTGAACGGGCTGATCGCGGGCTCCCGCCCGCAGGAGTCCGCGAGCCTCGTGCACGTGGGCGATCCGGCGAGCCTGCGCGACGTGCGATTCGTGATCACCCTGGACAGCGACACGCAGCTCCCTCCCGGCGCCGCGCGTCGCATGATCGAAACGCTGGCGCACCCTCTGAACCAGCCCCGATTCGACCAGGCGGGAAAAGTGGAAGCCGGCACATTCACGATCATCCAGCCGCGCGTGAGCCCTTCGCTGCCCAGCGCGAGCGCCTCGCTGTTCAGCCGGCTTTTCGCCGATGCCGTGGGCATCGATCCCTATACACACGCGGTTTCCGACGTCCACCAGGATCTCACCGGTGAAGGCTCGTATTACGGGAAAGGCATCTATGACGTCCGCGCCTTCGACCGGGTGCTGACGGGGCGTTTCCCGGAAGAACTCCTGCTGAGCCATGACCTGATCGAGGGCGCGCATGTCCGCGTCGGGCTCGCGAGCGACATCGAGCTCTACGACGAATTCCCCGCGGGCTACACGGGGTACGCCGGTCGGCAGCATCGATGGATCCGCGGCGACTGGCAGATCGCCCGATGGGTTTCACGCTGGGTTCCGCGGCCGGATGGCGGCAGGGAGCGCAATCCCCTTTCTCCGTTCGATCGGTGGAAGCTTCTCGACAATCTGCGCCGCAGCCTCGTGCCGGCCGCGAGCGTTGTGGTGCTTCTTGCCGGCTGGTTCATCGCGCCACGGGCGGGCTGGATTGCGACCGCGATCATCGCGGCGCAGCTCCTCTTCCACCCCCTGGCGCAGCCCTTCACCATGGCNNCTGCTTCCCCACCAGGCAGCCGTCGCCCTGGATGCAATTGTCCGCACGGCATACCGCAGCCTCATTTCTCACAAAAGGATGCTGCAGTGGAGCTCCGCGCAGGAGTTGGCCGGTGTCGGCAGCCGAAGAGGGCT
>PMDT01000224.1 GCA_003154555.1 Spirochaetaceae bacterium | reverse complement strand
ACATCCCCGAGTACAACAAGAGCGCATGGAAGAACGCGAACCTCAAGGATCCGTCAACGGCGCAGAGCTGGGCCGAGCTCCTGGGGCTCCTGCGCTCGTACAGGAAGGTGGATGGGGTGAAGGCTGCCATCGGTACCGGCGGAGGTGTGGGCTGGATGAACACCACCGTCATCGAGCAGTGGCTATGCGCCTTTGGCGGCAAGGACCTGTATCTCAACCTGCTGAAAGGCACAGTTGCCTGGGACAGCCAGCAGGTCAAGGACATACTCAGCACGTACCTCCTGCCGCTGCTCAAGGAAGGCCTCTTCGGCGAGCCGGATGAAACCGTCAGGGATAACATGTGGAAGGGCCAGTATGGCCTGTTCTTCGGCGGGACCACGGACGCCGGCCGCCTGACCCCGAGCTCGGACTACGGCATCCTCATGTTCCCGGGCCAGAAGGTCAACGTCATGTGGACGGACTTCTGGTTCATCCCCGCCTATACGCCGCACCCCAAGGAAGCGAAGAAGCTCCTCCAGTTCCTCGCTACCGAAGGCCAGGCGATCCAGGTTTCCAACGGCGGGCGCATCGCCACCTATAAGAACGTACCGGCGAGCAGCTATCCCCCCGCTGAGCAGTACATCCTCAGCGTCCTCAAGAACATCGCGATCGTCCCGGACATGGATGACTCCATTGGCGGCAAGTTCCAGCCGACCGAATGGGATCAGCTGAAGCTGCTCTGGTCGGATCCTTCGATGGACACCCTTGAAACCGTGCTGTCGAACATGCAGGCCGCGGCGGTTGAAACGCGCGCAGGCGCGAGCAAGTAGAGATTCCTTCTCAGAGTGGCGGGTAGACACCCGCCACTCTTCTCAGGAATCATTGGAGCATCATGCGCCTGAAATCCTCGACTCTCGTGTTCGTCACGCCGGCGCTCGTTCTTGTCTTCTTTTTCCTTCTCCTGCCAGTCGGGCAGAGCCTCGTCATGAGTCTTTTCTCCAACGACGGCAAGGGCGTCTTTGTCGGCCTGAAGAACTTCACGAACCTGTTCTCCGATCCGTCGATCTTCAACCTGAAAAACATTCTCCGCGGCCATTGGCCCTTCGGCGCCATCGTCAACAACCTGATCTGGATCGTGCTCCATCTGCCGCTCTCAATGGGAATGGGCCTCGCGTGCGCCCTCATCCTCATCGACGTGCCGAAGATCACCTTCGTGCGCTCCCTCGTGTTCATTGGCATGGTTGTGCCCGGCGTCATCATCGGGGTGGTGACGCAGTTCATGTTCGACAAGAGCTCGGGCATGGTCAGCAACTTCTTCGGCCTCATCGGGATCAACTCCCTGTATGTGAGCTGGTTCTCCCATTCCAACACGGCACTGCTCGCCTTGATCTTCACCAGCGTGTGGATGTGGGCGGGATACAGCATGATCGTCTTCTTCGCCGCCCTGACCACAATCCCTCCGAGCTATGTCGAGGCCGCCATCATTGACGGGGCGAACGGCTTCCAATTGCTGCGCTACGTCAAGATCCCCCTTATCAGGAGGTCCATCCAGACGGTGGTGGTGATGTCGGTCATCATGGAGCTCACGAGCTTTGACATCGTGTACTCCTCAACATACGGCGGACCGGGAGGTGCCTCCACCGTGCTGGGACTGCAGATGTATCTGGAAGCGTTCAAGTATTCCCACTTCTCCACCGGAACCGCCATCGCCACGCTGATGGCGCTCATGGCGGCGGTGCCCATCTACTTCAACGTGCGCAACGCGGTGAGACAATCATGAGCCGCGGTCTTCGCACGCGTCTGCCCGGCAGTCGCACCAAGGCGTTCAAGACGGCGATCGGCCTCTTCATCGGGCTCGTCTGGTTTCTTCCATTCGTCGGTGTCCTGATAGAATCGATCCGTCCGTACGAAGAAGTGAGCAACGGCTGGTGGCGAATGGACCAGCTGCACTTGACGCTGGTGAGCTATGTAAAGATTTTCAGCGGTACAACCCTCCCGATGGCGGGACCGCTGTGGAATTCCTTTTTCAGCTCCGTCCTGGGGGCTCTTTTCCCGATCCTCCTGGGGTCCATGGCAGCATATGCCTTCGCGCGGCAGTGGCTTCCGGCAAAGACCGTTGTGATCGTCATCATCCTGTGCCTCATGGCGATCCCCGCACAAATGATCGCCATTCCCGCGTTTCGGCGCCTGTACGCCCTGGGTCTCCTGGACACCTATACGGGCGTCATCCTGATGAACACCGTGACCTCACTGCCCTGGATCATGTTCTTCATGATGAACGTCATCAGGATGCAGGACGTCCAGATCGAGGAGGCGGGCATTATCGACGGCGCCTCCGACTACAGGATCTTCCGCTCGATCGTGCTGCCCCAGTGCGGTCCCTCTCTGATCTCCGCGGGGCTCCTTCAATTCGTCTGGTCGTGGAACACCTTTTTCTGGCCGCTTATCCTGATCTTCAACCCGAAGAAGATGATGGTCACGCAGGTCATCCCCATGCTCCGAGGCCAGTTCTACACGGATTGGGGCATCCTTACGGCGGGCGCGACGCTCGTCATGGTGGTCCCGATCATCGTCTTCCTTGCGTTCCAGCGCTACTACATCCAGGGGTCGGTCGGCTTCGCTGTCGACAAATAGGATCAGGGCGTTCCATGAAGGTGTTGATATTCTAAGTTAACGGTGTTATAGTAACGATGTTACGGAAATCGAGAGTGACAAGAGCGGCCAATATCGACCTTGCGGCAAGGATCCTCGCAGAGGCAGAGAAGGTTGTCGTGACCTCCGGCCACGAAGGCATCAACATGCGCCGCCTCGCGAGCCAGGTGGGCGTGAGCGCGACATCGATCTATCGCTATTACGAGAGCAAGGAAGCGATGCTCAGGAAACTGAGGATCAGGGCCGCCGAGAAGCTCAACGACAGGATAAGATCGATAGACTCCCGGCTCCCCGCACANNATGTACCGGATGCTTTTCGAAGCGCCCTCTGACGAGCGCGGAGAAGCGGAGGATCACCCGGTGCTCTATTTTACGTACCTCGCTGCGCGAGGCGCAATTGAAAGAGCGTCGAAAGAGGGCTTGAAAGCCGTTGACCCCGGATCCGAGGCCATGATGGGGTGGATCATGCTGCATGGTTTCTGCTCCTTGATGATGTCGGGCATGCTTCCGCCCGCGGAGGGCATGAGCCGGGAGAGACTGCAGGAGGTGTTCATGAGGTATTACACCCAGGGTGGCTGAATCCCCCTTTTTTTGGGCCGTGAGTTAACGTTGTTAACATAACTATGTTCTTTGGTGTGGAGGAGATCATGAAGATCGTTGTTTTTGGCGGAAGCCCGAAGGGCGATGTGAGCGTGACTCGGCAGTATGTCCTGTTTCTGGAAAAGGCCTTTCCCCAGCATCAGTTCGTCGTGGTGCATGCAGCCCAGCAGGTCGGGAAACTTGAAAAGGACGCCGTGGCATTCGACGCGGTGATTAATGAGGTGCGGTCCGCAGACGGTGTGATCTGGGCCTTCCCGCTGTACATCCTGCTCGTGAGCTCGCAGTACAAGAGGTTCATCGAGTTGATCGCCGCGCGCGACGCAGGATCAGCCTTCAGCGGGAAGCACGCGGCGACTCTCTCTACCTCGATCAATTACCACGACTGGAGCGCTCATGCGTACATGCGGTCCGTCTGCGAAGACCTCGGCATGCGCTACGCCGGATTTTATTCCGCGCACATGGACGACCTCACGCGTGAACCGGAGCGGCGCCGCCTGGCAGCCTTCGCGGAGGACTTCTTCACCTCCATTGCCGGTGGGTTGAGCTACCCGCGTCTCTCCGCTGCGCTGCCCGTGCAG
>PMDT01000297.1 GCA_003154555.1 Spirochaetaceae bacterium | reverse complement strand
CGAACCGGCGCCTCAAGGTAAAGGGTCAGGGCGCTTTCAAGGTCCTGATCTATATGCCGAACATCATTACGGCAGCAACGATCGCCGTCCTGTTCAACACCTTGTTTGGCTACCCGAAAGGGCCGGTGAACGACATACTTCAGAGCCTGGGCTGGATCCACGCGCCGCTCAATTTTCCCCTCCAGAAATGGACGTCTCGGTATGTCGTGTCCTTCATCCAATTCTGGCTCTGGTACGGAAACACCATGATCGTGCTGATTGCGGGCATCCTGGGCATCAGTCCGACGCTCTTTGAGAGCGCTGAGATAGACGGTGCCAGCTCGATCCAGACCTTCTTCAGAATAACGCTGCCAAGCATACGGACCATAATCGTCTATACCCTGGTGACGAGCCTCATCGGCGGCCTGCAGATGTTCGACATTCCCTGGCTCTACCAGTTCGGCGGTCCCGACCAGGCGACAATGACTGCCGCCGTCTTCATCTACCGACAGGCTTTCAGCGGCAGCTACCTGTACAACCGCGCGGCCGCCGCGAGCATGATCCTGTTTGTCATTATCGCAATTCTCTCAAGCATCGTCTTCTACATTCTGCGTGACCGGGAAGCCACATTGTTGAGGAAGCAGAAGAAGGCCCTGCTCAGGGAAGCAAAATCTGCGGCGAAGCTTGCCGGGGAAGGTGCGACAATATGAGAAGGAATGCCGGCATCTCCCGGAACGCCGCGAAGACCGTCATCATCGTGGTCTGCATTTTTCTGTCCGTTCTGAGTATCTTCCCATTCTGGGTCATGTTCATAAACGCGACGCGAGGCACCTACGAGATCCAGCAGAGCTCCATCGCTTTGCTGCCCTCATCACATTTCGTGGATAATTTCAGGATCCTCCTTGGCAAAAGCTTCAACCCTTTGACCGGGCTGATGAACTCCTTGATAATTTCCTGCGGCGCGACCCTTCTCGCGGTCTATTTTTCCTCCCTTACCGCCTATGGCCTTGTGGCTTACAGCTGGAAATTGCGCCAGCCTTTTTTCACTTTCATCATGGCGGTTCTCATGATTCCTGCCCAGGTTGCAAGTATCGGTTTCTACAAGTTCATCTATGCGATCCATTTGACGAATACCTTCTGGCCCCTGATATTGCCCGCCATCGCTTCTCCGGCGATGGTTTTCTTCATGCGGCAATACCTGATAGGGACGTTGTCTATCGACATCGTCAATTCGGCAAGAATTGACGGCGCCAGGGAACTTTATACATTCAACTGGATTATTCTACCTATCATGACGCCGGCCCTGGCAACGCAGGCCATTTTCTCATTCGTGTTCAGCTGGAACAACTTTTTCATACCCCTGATCCTCCTCACCGACAGCAGGAAATACACCATGCCGATCATGGTGAGTCTTCTCAGGGGAGATATCTACAGAACCGAATACGGTTCGGTTTACCTCGCATTGGCTCTCACGGTTCTGCCACTTTTCATCTTCTACTTCGCCCTGTCAAAGTACATCATTGGCGGCGTCGCGCTTGGAGCATTGAAGGAATAGTGAATGAAAGGGCTTCGGATGCGCTGCTCGGAGGTCGGCGACGGGCGACCCGGTGTCCTACCCCGATGAGCCACGCGGGGCGGCCGTGGATTCGCGGATAACGAGGTGCGTAGGCAGCAGGATCTTCTGGGTGTAGTGGGACCTTCCCGCAATGGAGTGAAAGAGCGTTTCCGCCGCAAGTCTCCCCATCAGGTCTTTGGGCACCTGCGCGGTGGTCAGGGTCGGCATCACCTCCGCGGAAAGGGAGATGTCATCAAAGCCCACGATGCTCATGTCCGCGGGGATGGCAAGACCGTGCTGCTTGATGGCGTCCATCGCGCCGATGGCCACCATGTCGTTGTACGCGATGACCGCCGTGGGGCGCTTCGCCGCGCGCCGGGCCAGGATGCGCTGCATCGCCTCGAAACCGCCCGAGATCGACTCGGGGCATTCCTCCACCAGCTCGGGCTCCACGACAAAACCGTAGGCTGTCCGCGCAAGGTCGAATCCGTGCCGGCGCTCCTGGGAGGAAAGGCTGTCGATGGTCCCTGAGATGTAGGCGACCCTCCTGTGGCCAAGCTCCGCCAGGTGCTTCGCCGTGCGCATGATGCCGTCCACGTTGTCGACAAGGATGGCGTCGATGTCCTCCGTGGGCACCGCGTAGTCGACGAGGATCACCGGCACCTTCTGCGCGCGCAGGCGCAGGAGGAAATCACGGTCGTAGGTGCCCACGATCACGACACCCGCCAGGTCGTTGAAGCGCAGGGAAAGCCGGTTGAAGGGCAGCTCGCCGCGCGCAATAGCGCTGAACTGGAAGAAGTACTTCCGCGACGCCACTTCCTTCTCCGCGGCGGAGATGATGTTCGTATAAAAGAGGCTGGAGAGGTTGAACATCTCCTTGTCGATCAGGAAGGCAACGGTGCGCCCGATCCTCCGCCGCGGCCTGTAGCCAAGCTTCTCCGCGGTCTCCAGGATAGAGCGGCGCACCTCTTCGGAGACCGCGTCCTCGGACCCCGAGATGACGCGGGACACCGTGGCGATGCTCACACCGCGCGCCCCGGCAATCTCCTTCATCGTCACCGCCATACGCTCATCCTTCCCTCGGGCCCCCCATTCAGGGCTCGATGACGACCTTCAGCGCGAGCTGCTTCCGCAGCAGGTCCAGACCCTTGTGCACGTCGGCAAGCGGCATGCGATGGGTCACGACCACGTCCAGCGGCAGCGCGCCGCTCTCCAGTATCCGCGCCACGCGCGAGAAGCTGTATCTCCCGATGAAACCGCCGCGGATCGTGAGCTCCTTCTTGATGATGTCCTTCATCGGCACCTTCGGCTCGGCGAGCTCGTCGTGGCCGAACTGGAGCACCGTGCCGGCGAACCGCGCCAGGTGCATCGCCGTGACAAGGAGCGGACCCACCGCCTCAACCACGACATCGGCGCCATCGCCTGTCTCTTCCCGCACGATCGCCGCCAGGTCCTCCTTCGTCGGATCGACCACCCGCGTTGCTCCGCACTGCTTTGCTTTCTCGCGGCGGTACGCGGAAGGCTCGGCGACGATCAGGGGAGATGCCCCTGCCGCCCGCAGCACGGCCGTGAACAGGCACCCGATCGGGCCTGCGCCCAGCACCACGACGGAGTCTCCCGGCTTCACGCCGAGCTTGCCCACTGAGTGAAGCACGCAGGCAAGGGGCTCGGCAAGCGCGGCAAGATGCGTCGGAACGTGTTTCCGCAGCTTGTACAGACCATAGAACGGCACGATGACGTGCGTAGCGAATCCCCCGTCGGAAAAGATGCCGATAGTCCCGGGGTGCCCGGGCTCGCCCGAGGCGGCGATCAGCGTGATGCACTGGTCGGGGAATCCATTCCGGCACTGCGCGCACTGCCCGCATCCGGGGTGCGGATCCACGATGACCTGGTCGCCGGGTGAGAACTCGCCCGCGGCCGAGCCCACCTCCACCACTTCGCCGGTGAACTCGTGCCCCTGGATGATGCCAAGGCGCGCCGGGTGCGCCGGGGGAACCTGCAGAATGTGCAGGTCCGTGCCGCAGATGCCGACCCCCTGCACGCGCAGGAGCACGTCCGTGGGTTTCATCACCTTCGGCTGGGGCCGGTCCGTGAGCACCAGCTTTCCATTTCCTTCAAATACAGCAGCTTTCATTCTTCATCTCCTTTTCGCGCCGTGCGGCGCCTCAGCCGACGATGGGCTTCACCTTCTTCACAAACTCTTCCGCCTTGCGCGCAATCTCTTCATCAGTGGACAGCACCGTGATGCCGAAGTTCGCCCCGATGCCCGGGTCCACCACGCCCACGCTCAGGTTCACCGCGCGGGAAAGAATGGCATCGGTCTTCCCCAGCATCCCCTTCCTGTTCGGCCGCCGTCCCTTCTCGTCCTCCCAGGACAGGATCTGCTCCATATGGTTGTACACGTGCCACCCGCTGTCGGCAACCGTCTTCACATTCAGTGCCGTGGCCACCTTGCGCGTGGCCGCTTCATCCGGGAACAGCACCGTGAGCATCGTGGCGATCTCTCCGACATCATTGATCTTGCGATACCCCATGTTGCGGATGCCGCCCGCCTCGATGGCAGCCTTGAACTTCTTTTTCTTGTCGCGCAGCATGCCCACGATC
>PMDT01000328.1 GCA_003154555.1 Spirochaetaceae bacterium | reverse complement strand
GCCGCCATCCACCACGATGGTCTGCCCGAGAATGAAACGGGCTCCTTCTGAAGCAAGGAAGACGGCCACCTTGCCCATGTCCTGCGGCGTGCCCAGCCGGCCGACGGGTATTTCCCGTCCCGCGGCTGCACGGTCGGCGTTTGGCGCGAGCTTCCGGTGGCTTTCCACGTCGGTGGATCCCGGTGCGATGCCGTTCACCCGTATGCCGAGCGGCGCGAGCTCGATGGCAAGCTCCCGCGTGAAGGAAAGGATGGCGCCACGCGTGCCCGCGTAGACGGCGTGCTCGGGAGCGCCTTCGTAGGCATGGATGGAGCTCAGGTTGATGACCGACGCATTTTTCGACTCTCGCAGACGGGGCAGGAGCGCCTGCGTGAGGAAGAACGGCGCGCCGACATTCACGGCATAGAGCAGGTCGAACTGCTCGCCGGTGACCTGCTCGAACGGGAATGTCAGCGACACACCCGCATTGTTGACCAGGACGTCGATTCCCCCCAGGAACGAAAGGACGCGCGCCGCAAGCGCCCGCACTTCGTCGCGTCGGGAAAAGTCAGCCGCGAATGTCTCCGCTTTCCCCCCGGCCGCGACGATGGTCCTGACTGCCGCGGCAGCGCCGGTGGCGCTGTGCGAATAGTGCAGCGCCACTGCCGCCCCTTCGCGCGCAAACTCCTCGGCGATTCCCTTTCCGATCCCCGTGCCCGCCCCGGTCACGAGGACGCGCATGCCCTCCATCGAGCCCACGTGTCTCTCCTTTTCTGCTTCAGCAAGCCGGCGCTCCTAGCGCCCGTGACAGGCTTCCACCATCGCGCGAACATTGGCAAGGGGGATATCCGGGGTCATCGAATTGGCAGGGCCGACGAGAAAACCGCCGCCAAAGGGGGTGCCCAGGACGTCGAGAAGCCGGCGGATCTCGTCCTTCACCTGCCCCGGCGTGCCGAAGACCATGAGCCCCTGGATGTCCACCGCGCCGCTGAACGAGATGCGCCCGCCGTGCCGGCGTGCAATCTCCACCGGGTCCATGCACCCCGGCTGCATGGGATCGAGGATATCCACGCCGACCTCGATGAAGTCCTCCACGATGTCGTCGACCTTTCCGCAGCTGTGGAACAGGATGTCGATGCCAGCCGCGTGCGCCGCGTCGAACATCGTCTTGTAACAGGGCTTGATAAGCTCGCGCCACATCACGGGGGAGATCTGCATGCCCGTCTGCATGCCCCAGTCGTCGCCGAACATGATGCAGTCGGCGCCGATGCCGGCCCAATCCTGCATCACCGTCACCTGGAAGCGCGTGATGGCGTCCATCAACCTGCGCACCTCCGCCTCGGCGGAATGGAAATCCATGAACAGGTCTTCCATCGAACGGATGGTGCGAAGCGTCTCCAGGAGCCCGAGCACGTCGAGCCCGATGCTGTACGTGTGACCCCGCAGCGGCGCAAGGAGCCGCGCCGCATCGTCCAGCCGCCCCGGTCCATGTGGATCCGGCATGCGCCTTTCCAGGTACTCGTCGAGCTGCCCCCAGTCCTTGAGCGGGTGCTCGATCTGGATCGCGCCGACGCCCGACGACGCGTGCGCCCAGGTGGCGCCCCACTCGTCGACCCATTGCGATTCCTTCATGAGGGCCTTGACGGTATTGACCCGGTCCTTGCGCGTGGGCGGCTGGTACCCGATCATCCACTCGTACGGGGCGAATGTCGTCGCGTCATCGGGGAACTCGCAGAAGATATCGGAAAGCGCGTCGCCGTGCAGCACGATCAGGTCCAGGGAGAGCCGCTTCCCGCGCGCGGGGCAGCGGCTGCCATTCCTGTGGATGAGCGCGTCGCGCACCCACGCACGCGTCGGCGGGGCGGCCCGCTGCGCCGCGTTCACCCTTTCGTGGAACCGTGCAATAATCCTTTCCATCTCCGCGACCGGCAGGTCACGGTAGCTCTCCATGGTGATCCCTTTCATCTCTGTACCCTCCCGGATGCTTCGCCGGCCATCAGCGCCTCGACTTCCTTGACGGAGGCGAGATTGAAATCCCCTGCAATCGAATGTTTCAGGCACGATGCCGCGGCGGCGAACTCGACGCAGCGTTGTACATCGTACCCCGACAGGAGGGAATAAATCAGTCCGCCGGTGAAGGAGTCGCCGGCACCCACCCGGTCCACGATGGGATTGATCTCGTACCGGCGGCTCGTGACGTGACGCGTCCCGTCGTAGAGCATCGCCGCCCACCCGTTCACGGACGCCGAGACGCTTTCCCGCAGCGTCGTGGCAACCATCTGGAAGCCGAATCTCCGCACGAGCTCGACGGCAACAGGGCGATAGGAGTCGCCGACGATTTTTCCCTGCGTCACATCACTGCCGGGCGCCGCGATGCCGAACACCTTCTCCGCGTCCTCCTCGTTGCCGATGAGGACGTCCACGTGCCGCATGAGCCCCGTCATGACGCGTTGGGCCTCGGCCGGCGTCCAGAGCTTCGCACGGTAGTTCAGGTCGCAGCTCACGGTGAGCCCGCGCCGCCTGGCAACGGCGAGGCCATCCTCCAGCACCCTCTGCACGCCGGCGCCCAGGGCGGGGGCAGTGCCGGAGAAATGAAACCAGTCCTTGCCGTCGCAGATCCGCTCCCAATCGTAGTCGGACGGGATGGAATCGCGGATGGCGCTGTGCCCGCGGTCATAGATGATCTTCGAGGCGCGTTGCGCTGCGCCCGTCTCGAGGAAGAAAATCCCCAGGCGCTCTCCGCCGCGCGCCACGTGATCGGTGTTGATCCGGAAGCGGCTCAGGTAGTTGATGCAGGCCTGGCCGATCTCCGTGTCCGGCACCTTCGACACGGCATAAGCTTCCATGCCGAAATTGACGAGCGACACACCGGCATTCGCCTCCGCGCCGGTATAGCGGACGTCGAACTCCTCCGCCTGCACGAACCTGCCGACGCCTTTCGGCGCCAGGCGCATGAGGAGCTCTCCGAACAGGACGACTTTCTTCGCCATCAGCGGCGCCCCCGTGCTTCCTGGACGAGCCGTCGGAACGTGACGGCATTGTCGGTGATGACCTTGTATTGGCGCGCGGCCGTGGCGCGGGGGTCGACGAGCGCCTTGCCGACACCAACGGCGACCGCGCCCGCCTTGATGTACGCGGGGGTCGTCACGAGGTCGACATTGCCGGTGGGCATCATCCGCACCTGGGGAAACGGGCCCTTGAGGTCCTGGAAGTATTCGGGGGTGCCGACCCGGCCGGGGAAAATCTTCACGACGTCGGCGCCCGCCTTCCACGCCGTGGCGATCTCCGTCGGGGTGAGGCAGCCCGGCATAACCGGCGTGTCGTAGAGCTTGCACATGGCGACGACTTCGGGATCGAAGCTGGGCCCGACGACGAACCGGGCGCCGGCGAGTATCGCCATGCGCGCGGTGGCCGCGTCCAGGACGGTGCCGGCGCCGATGAGCACCGTATCACTCAGCGACGCGCTCACCGCGGCAATCAGCGCGAGGGCACCGGGAACCGTCATCGTGATCTCCACGAGGCGCACGCCGCCCGCGCACAGGGCGCGGGAGACCTCCGTGAGGTTCTCAGGGTCCTCGACCCTGATCACCGCCACGACACCTGTCTCCTCGAGGGTCGCAAGGACTTCCTGTGAGCGAATCGCCATTTTCGACTCCTGGATAAGAGTTATTCTACATGGCCAGACGATCCGGGCAGGGTTGCGCCGGTCTCGTCTCGATGAAGGGGATCTCCCTCCCCTCGCAGAGGAGATGCACGGATCCGTCAAGCCATTCCGAGACGATCACCTTCTGCGGGTGCGCGATGCCTGGTGTCCACCCGTTCATGATCCGGAATCGCCGGTGCCCCAGCTCGACGATGCCCTGCGGACTGACGCGGCATTCCTGATCCACGCAAAGGAACCGGCGAAGGTCCGTTCCATCGACAATCGGGACGTGGTAGTTGTCCGCCTCGGCGTGGAACGCCGCGAACCGTGCGTTCAGCTCGTCCGCTGCCGCTCCCTGCAGGAACGCGGTGGCCTGGTCGATGCCGACGACTCCGCTCTCCGCCACCCTCTCCTTCATCGCGTCGAGGTATGAAAGCATGTCGTGCAGGATTGTCTTGGTCTGCGTGGGGGAGAGGGGGCTCGATTCGATGCCGAGCCTGTCAAAGGAACGGCTCAGTGCCGTCAGGGCGCCGCCGCCGCAGAGCTGCTGCTCGAGGGTGGGATGGCGGTTTTCCGCATAGAGGAAACGCCTCTGGCAGCGGATGCCCGCAGGAATACCGTTGCGCTCAATCCATGCCCAGAGGAGGCGCATGGCGGTCTCACTCGTTTCGTCCCTGCTTGCGATGCAGAGTGTATAGCCGGTCGCCTCGTCGCGCAGGCAGACCAGGAAACAGGGCGCGACCGTCTGCCCGAGCCAGCATTCGTGGAAGGAGACGAGATCGAGGAGCTCGCCGAAGCCGCTCGTGCGCACCTCCACGGGCCGAACTGCCCTGCTCCGCGAAAGCTTCCACGCGCCATTTTGCAAGAGCCAGCGCCGAAGCGTCTCGTGGTCCACGACGATTCCCTCCGCCGCCAGCCGGTCCGCGAATTGCGTCGGTCCCAGGCTCTGCCCCAGATGGGCATACTTCTGCAGAACATCACGCTTGAGCTGATCGACGAACGCCCTGTTCGAAGGTTTTCCCTTGTTGCGATGAGCGAGGCCTGTCTCACCTTCTTCGCGGAAGCGTTTCCAGACCCTTTTCATCTGCCTGTAGGAAAGGTTGAGGACCCGTGTTGCCTGGTCGAGCGACATCGCCCCGCTCACGACACCGTTGAGAACCATGGCACGCCTTTTCTCGTTCTCGTTCACGGCAACCTCCTCACGGTCACATCCGTTTCCGGGCGACCACTTTTCGGATCGATGAAGGATCATAAGGCATTAACTGTAATTTGTCAATTGTTAACAATGCTATTTGATGCGATGCTTTGCCTGCAAAATTCCCTCAATGGTCTAAAATATTATTTCATGAAAGGCGAAACGTCGACAATCATGCTCTGAAATTCCCTTTCAGCGCTGAATTCGTCCAGAAGCGTCACCCTTGACGAGTGCGAGCACCTCGTCGAAGGTGACAAGGTTGAAATCACCCGGGATGGTGTGCTTCAGGCAGGACGCTGCCGTGGCAAACTCCACGCTCTCCTGCAGGTCCTGCCCGGTCAGGAGACCGTAGATGATGCCCGACGAGTAAGCATCTCCTCCGCCGATGCGGTCCACGATGTAGTCCATGTGATACTTGCGGCTCGTATAGAATCGCTTGCCGTCGTATAGCATCCCCGACCAGTTGTTGGCTGTTGCCGACAGGCTTTCGCGCAGGGAGATGGAGACGTAATCCAGGTGAAAGCGCTCCTTGAGCTGCACCGCGACGTCCTCGTAGCCATGAGTCGAAATGGTGCCCGACCTCACGTTGCTGTCCCGCGCGGCGATGCCGAACACGGTTTCTGCTTCTTCCTCGTTCGTGAAGAGCACGTCGACATATTCCATGAGCCCTTCCATGACGGCGCGCGCCTTCTCCTGCGACCACAGCTTGCGGCGGAAATTCAGGTCACAGCTCACCGTCACGCCGGCCGCCGCTGCCGCCGCGCAGGCCTCGCGCGTGATCTCGGCGACACTGTCGGCAAGCGCGGGGGTGATGCCGGTAAAATGGAACCAGTTCTTGCCCTCGAAGATGCGGGCCCAGTCGATGTCGCCTTTGCGCAGCTCCGTGATGGAACTGCCGGCGCGGTTATAAAGGAAGGTGGAAGGCCTCTGCGCGGCCCCGGTCTCCACGAAATAGATGCCCAGCCGGTGGCCGTTGCGGCGCACGTGGTCCAGGTTGAGCCCGAACTGGCGCATGTAGTTCAGGCACGCCTGCCCGACGGGGTTGTCGGGAACGCTCGACACCATGAAGCTCTCCACGCCGAAAGCGGTGAGAGCCACGCCGAGATTCGCTTCAGCGCCGCTGTAGATCACGTCGAACTCGCGCGCCTGCACAATGCGCTCATGGCCCTTCGTGGACAGGCGCATCATGAGCTCGCCGAACAGCACGACCTTGCGGTCCGTTGCGACCTGTTTCATGGTTACCCCTTCCTCGCGTCCCGCACGATCCGGGTGAACTCGCGCGCATTGGCGGTGATCCGATCGTAGTCCCCTGCCGCGATCAAAGCCTTGCTCACAAGGGCGCCCCCTGCTCCGACGGCAAAGGCCCCCGCCTTGATATAGGCACCCGCGGTGGAAAGGTCGATGCCCTTTGTCGGCAGGAGCGCCACTTGCGGAAGCGGCTCGCGCACGGTCTTGATGTAGTCGGGACCGCCGAGATCGGCGGGGAAAATCTTCACGACGTCTGCGCCGCCTTTCCAGGCAGTCAGGATTTCCTGCGGCGTGAGGGCACCCGGCATATTCATGACGCCGTACAGGGCGCACGTCCTGACGATCTCGGGATCGAAGCCGGGCCCCACGACGAATCGGGCCCCCGCGATGATGGCCGCGCGCGCGCTCACGGCGTCGAGTACCGTGCCCGCACCAATGAAGACGTCGATGCCGGAAAGCGCGGCGCAGGCGTCGCGGATGATGTCCAGCGCGCCCGGCACGGTCATTGTGATTTCCACGCAGCGCACCCCACCGGCGTGCAGCGCGCGGGCGACTGCAGCAAGGTCGCGCGGATTCTCGGTGCGGATGACGGCCACAACGCCGCTTTCGTGCAGGGCGTCCAGGACGTCCTTTTTCATGCCCATAGCGTCCCCCCGATCGGTTGTGAGCTGAGATCGGACCACCTTAACGCCATTCGCGCGCCGCCATCAAGAATCGGCGCAAGGACTCGATTGAAATGTCCTCGGGAGCGCGGCGCCGGCAGGGGAACAGGGGGGACATTTCTATCGAGTGTCTTCCCAAATCTCAGTTGACAATGAGAGGCGATGATTTAGGATTTGCGCAGGCACCATGCCCCTCAGGGGCAGGAGTCGGCCTGTTCGACGATTCGGCAGGCCGCGTGCTCGTGCCAGGGAAAGGAGGGAGCCACGGAACGCTGACGAACGGGGCTCATGCAGTCCGCAGGAGCTTCGGTCACGGGGGCAGGGCTGAACGGCCCGTCGCCCCAAGCGGGTGAGAGGAGAAACCTTCCACCCGGTCACATCGGATCCAAAAGAAGGGGGATAAGCATGAGAAAACTGTTCACGATTCTTCTCATATCCGTCGTGTTGCTCTCCGTGGGCGCCATGGCATTCGCCGCCGCGAAGACCATCACCATCACCTATGTCAACTTCATCGGCAAGGAAACCGACCAGGTGGGTGCCACGATCGACACCTATATGAAGGCGCACCCGAACGTGAAATTCGATTACCAGATCGTTGACCATACAACGATGCAGCAGAAATATCAGGTAATGATCTCCTCCAACACCCTTCCCGACTTCTTCTGGTGGAACGCCATATGGCTGTCCCAGACGCTGCAGAACAACCCGACCACCCTCGTCGACCTGACGCCGTATTTCGATCCGGCCTTCAAGTCGAAGTTCTTGAGCGGGACATGGAACCTGCTGGCGACGAAGGACGGCAGGATCGCAGGATTCCCTGCAGAGATGCAGGTCCAGGCGTGGATGCTCAACAAGTCGCTGTTCGACAAGTACGGCCTGAAGATCCCGACCACCTACGAAGAGCTGAAGGCGTGCGTTCCGGTCTTCAAGAAGAACGGGATCGCGACGATCGACATCGGGACCCTGGATCCCTGGCCCACCTGGGGCTTCTATCAGTGGATGCAGCTCTGGGGCATCGACGACCAGGGCGACGACCTGTTCCTCACGCACAAGGTGAAGACAGTCGACGCCGGGTACGCGGCCGCGTTCAAGGCAATCGCGGAGCTGAAGGCGCTTGGAGCATTCCCTGACAACAACGCCACCCTCAACTTCGAGGCCATGGTGCAGATGTTCCTCGCCGGCAAGGCAGCGATGATCTCCCTTCCCTCGGACCAGCTTGGCAAGATCGTCGGGCAGCCAATCGAGAAGGACCTCGTGTTCAACTGGGGCATCAACTTCCCCAACTCGCCCTACAGCCAGAAGCAGGCGATCAAGTTCGTCGGCAACGGCTACGGTGTCGGCGGGAACGTTGAAAAGGACCAGGACAAGCTGAAAGCTATCGTCGATTTCAACAAGTGGCGCTACTCGAACGACGCCTTCCCCATCGCCCTGAAGGCGGGATTCATCCTTCCAGTGAAGGTGGCCTTCAATCCTTCCAGCCTCGGCCCCGTCATGAAGCAGCAGTACACCCTCATCAACGACGCCATGAAGGGAACGATTACGGCAGCCTATTCGCCGTATCTCCGCTGGAACACCGATGCGAATATCTATTCGCCGGCCTGGGGAAACCCCATCGACAACCTGTTGGTCAGCCTCTTGAACGGCAGCATGACCGCGGCTGACATCCCCACGGAGCTCGCGAAGGTCGATGTGAACATCGACGGCGCGATCGCTCAGCTGAAGAAGTAACTCACACACGATTTAAGTGATCTGGCACAGAGTGCAAGCGGCCCTTGGCGAAAGCCAGGGGCCCTTTTTCCCTGCATTCCGCACATGAAAGAACCGCCGGGTGGCCGCGGATTGGCATCGCGCCAACCACCCATGATATACTGGGACTCGTCAGGCAACTCTTGACCGAGGGAGGATCGGCATATGCATGCATTCTGCAAGCGTTGGATCAAGCTTCTCTTCCTCCTGCCAACGCTTTTCTTCTTCACCGTTTATACGCTCTACCCGGTGGCGACCACGTTCAGGACCGCCTTCCAGTACAACATGATCAACTCCCAGAAGCACTACAATACGCTGGACAACTTCAAGCGCATGATCAAGGACGACCATGCCCTGACCGCAATCAAGAACTCCGCCATCATCATGCTGAGCGAATTCATTCTCCTCTTTCCCCTCTCCTTCCTTCTGGGACTCCTGCTGAACATCAGCTTCCGGGGCAGCGGCTTCGTCAAGCTCATCACGTTCACTCCCTATATCCTCTCAGGGGTTCTCACGACCCTCGTCTGGTACTTCGTCGTCGACCCCGGCATGGGCATCCTGAATCCATTTCTCAAGGCCATCGGTCTGGGCAAGCTTGCCAGGGTGTGGATCGGCGGTCCCACGCTGACCCCCTACACGGTGTCCGTCATCGATACCTGGAAGAGCATCGGCTTCTACGCGGTCCTCATCATGGCCGGGTTGAAGATGATCCCGCGGGAGCTGAATGAGGCTGCCACCATCGACGGCGCCTCCAAGCCGCAGAGGGCGTGGTATCTCACGCTTCCTCTCCTGAAGGAAACGCTGAAGATCTGCGTCGTCTATATCATCATCAATGCCCTCCAGACATTCCAGACCATCGTCATCCTCACGCGCGGAGGACCGAACTATAAGTCGACGGTCCTCGCCTACTATATCTACGACGAGCAGTGGGGATTCGACCGCAACTTCGGGTATGGCGCGGCGCTCTCCCTTATCCTGTTCGTCCTCATCATGGGCCTCTCTATCGGGTTCCTGACCGTGACCCGAAAACGGGTCGAGAACTAGGGGAACATCATGAAGCCAATACGCATCGTGCTCTACCTCGGCGTGATCCTGATATCCGCCATCATGCTCTTTCCCTTCCTGTGGGGCGTCGTCCTTTCCTTCAAGGACAATGCCGGCATCTTCACGCAACCGACGAGCTTCCCCCCGAAGTGGGACTTCATGAAGTACGTCGACACCTTCACAAAGTCGCACATCCTCATCCTCTTCAAGAACAGCCTCATCGTGGCCGTCATCACCACGATCGGCGCACTTGTCATCAACTTTTTCAGCTCGTTTGCCATCGCGCGCCTGCATCATCGGCATGCGGCAATGGGAAACTTCTTCTACTTCTTCTTCCTCACCGCGACAGCAGTGCCGATTTTCGTCCTGCTGTTCCCGATCTACGGGATCTCGATTGCGCTGAAACCCCTCGGGATGGGTGTCGACAGCATCATGACCCTTCCCTGGCCCTACATCGCCGGCTCGATCCCTTTCGGCACCCTGGTATTCGTCGGCGGAATGAAGGCCATCCCCCTGGAGATGGAGGAAGCGGCACTCATGGATGGCGCCGGGCTCCTGCGGATCCTCTTTCTGATCGACCTGCCCCTGATCATGCCGGTTTTCACCACGCTCACGATCTTCAACTTCCTGGGCGCCTGGAACGAGTACACCCTCGCCTCCATCCTCCTGAACACCAACACCCATTTCACCATCCCGCTCGCTTCCGCCTTCTTCCGGGAGGAGTTCTCGATGGACTATGGCGCGGTCATGCGGGCCGTCATCATGATCCTCATCCCCCAGCTCATTTTCTTCTACATCTTCCAGAGAAGAATCATCGAGGGCATGACGACCGCCGGGATCAAGGGATAGGAGCTGCCCGGCCGCCGCGGGAATCCGGACCAAAGCGGCCGCGGTCGCCGGGAGCATAGCCCGATGACACTCAGCCCCGTCACCTCTCTCAACGGGACGTGGCAGATCGCCACCGATCCGGAAAACAAGGGCCGCAGGGAGAAGTGGTTTTCCATCGCAGGCCACGCCGGCGCCCGTTCGACGCGCGTTCCCTCCGTCATCCAGGAGACATTCCCCGGTTACCACGGCGTTGCGTGGTACTGGCGCACATTCTTCTCGGACCGGCGCGCCGACGCACGGTACCTCCTTCGCTTCTGGGCCGTCGACTACGAGGCCGAAGTCTGGGTGAACGGGACCGCCGTCGGAGGGCACGAGGGAGGGGAATCGCCCTTCACGCTCGATGTGACGGACGCAATTGCCGCAGGGGACAATCAGCTTGCCGTGCGGGTCGTAAACCCCACGAACGATTCGATTGACGGAATGATCCTGGGCCAGACGCCGCACCGCAACAAGAAGCCTGTCGCGTCGCCGGGAAGCGACTTCAACCACGGCGGAATCTTTCAGCCCGTGGAGATCATCGTCGCGCCGGTCGCCCGGATACTGGATATTTTCGCCCGGCCCGAATGGAAATCAGGCGTCGTTGCCCTCGCGATCACCATGCGAAACGCGGGCCGGGAAAAGAGGGGGCAATTGCGCGTCCAGATCGCGCCTGCCACTGGCGGGGAAAACCTCGCCAGAGAGGCGATCGGCGTCGCCCTTCCCCACGGCGACACGGTCGCGACCGCCAGCCTTCGCGTGGAGAAGCACCGCGCATGGAGCCTCGAGGACCCCTTCCTGTATCGACTGACCGCGACGCTCACGGCGGAGGGGACGGACGCACCGGATGAGTCGTCGGTCAGGATCGGCTTCCGCGATTTCAGGATCACGAATGGCTGGTTCCGGCTCAACGGAAAAAGGCTCTTCCTGAAATCCACCCACACGGGCAACTGCTGCCCTGTGGGACAGGTCGTACCGCCCGACGGCATGCCCGACATCCTGCGCCGCGATCTCCTGTACGCGAAGGCCGCGGGATACAACATGGTGCGGTTCATCGCGATGACGGCGCACCCGTGGGAGCTCGACATGTGCGACGAGCTGGGCCTGATGGTGTACCAGGAGAGCTATGCCGGCTGGCTTCTCGAGGATTCTCCCGACATGACGAGGCGCTTCGACTTTTCGATCCGGGAGATGGTGCTCCGAGACCGCAACCATCCCAGCCTTGTCATCCACGGCCTGCTCAATGAGACATTCGACGGCCCCGTCTTCCGTCACGCGGTGGAGTCCCTGGCCCTCGTGCGGTCCCTCGACGACACGCGCCTGGTTCTCCTTTCCAGCGGCCGCTGGGACGGCCAGTGGTCGATCGGTTCGGCAAGCAATCCCGGAAGCAGGACGTGGGACCACGTCTGGGGAAAAGAAGCGCCGGGCGCCGCCGCGGTACCCCCGAAATGGAATTCCGCGCGGGCGGCATACGTCGAAGGCGCCGGCGACGCTCACATCTACCCCACCACGCCGCACGTGCCCGAGTCGACCCGACTCATTCGGAACGTCGGCCGCGATTCGAAACCGGTATTCCTTTCAGAATACGGCATCGGCAGCATGATGGACGTCATCCACGAGGCACGCAGCTTCGAGCAGTTCGGCGCCCGCGACGACGCGGAGGACTACCTGATGGTGCGCGGGATGGAAAGCCGCCTCGCGCAGGATTTGAAGCGGTGGGACATGAATGGCATCTACCCGTTTGCCGAGGACCTGCTCATCGACAGCCAGGCGCGCATGGCACGCCACCGGATTCACGGTTTCGACCTCATCCGTTCCAACCCCGCAATCTGCGGATTCAACCTGACCGGCATGCTGGACCATGCGCTCACCGGGGAGGGATTGTGGAGGATGTGGCGCACGTGGAAACCCGGCGCGATGGATGCCCTGCAGAACGGGTGGTGGCCCGTGCGCTGGTGTCTTTTTGTCGAGCCCTTTCATGCCTATGCGGGCAGGCCAATGCGCATCGAGGCAGTACTGGCAAACGAGGACGTTCTGGGGCCGGGCCGCTACCCGGTGACGTTCCGGATCTTCGGTCCGCAGGGCATCGCCTGGGAGCGCCGCACGGAGGCCGTTCTCCCGAGCCCGGGCCCCGGTGAGGATCCGCCGCTCGCAGTCAGCGTGCTGAATGACGCCGTCACGCTCCCGGGTCCGACCGGGACCTACCGATTCGTTGCCGACATGGAGCGTGGGGGAGCGCCTCTGAACCGTTCCGTCGAGTTCTTTCTCTCGGACCCGGGGGATCTGCCGAAAGAGAGACACGCGGTTACCGCATGCGGGACCGACGCGGCAACTGAGAGCTGGTTGCGCCGCCACGGCATCGTCTGCCGGCAGATGGGGGACGTCGCGCAGGACAGGCGTGAGGTGATCGTCGTCGGCAACGTGTCGAACACGGCGCCCCATCAGGAGCTCTGGATCGACCTTGCGGGGAGGATCGGTCGGGGCAGCGTCGCCCTCTTCCTGTCCCCCGAAGCATTTCGCCGCGAGAAGGATACGCGCGACGGGGAGATCGACCTCGGATGGCTGCCGCTCGCGCAGAAAGGTCGATGCCACTCCTTCACCGACGGGCTGTACCACAAGGAGAATGTCGCCCGACTTCATCCGGTGTTCGAAGGTCTGCAGGGCAACGGGATACTCGACTGGTACTACTATGGCACGCTCATTCCGCGCTCTGTCTTCGAAGGCCAGCAGGATCCCGAAGAAGTCATCGCCGCGTCATTTGCCACGGGCTACTGCGGCGGCGGATCAAAGGGATACGAGTCCGGGCTCCTGATGTGCACCCACAGGCTGGGCAGCGGGCGCTTCATCCTCAGCACATTCCCCGTGCTGGAGAATCTCGACGTCGTTCCGGCGGCCGACAGGATGCTCCTGAACCTGATCGGCTATGCCGCGACCCTCTGCGCGGGGCCGCCCGCCGCGCTTCCGCAGGACTTCGGGTCGCAGCTTCAGGCAATCGGATACGCTCCCTAGGAGCTTCGCGGCGCGGCATGGACCGCGCCAAACAGCCATCTGACCGACAAAGGAGACTTGGCACCATGGCAGAGCAGAACACAGTCCCGCAGGTGATCCGCACACTGAACATCACCGACATCGAGCGCATCGAGCGCTATCGCCGGGCCGGCTACGGCGGGGCGATCGCCGACGTGCTCCTCAAGCTGGGCGTCCACAACACGCTGCTGTCGCTCCAGTTCAGACCGCTGCGACAGGGCATGCAGCTTGCCGGGCGCGTCCTGCCGATCAAGGCGCATTCGATCGTGTTCAGCGAGCGCCCCAAGCCGGAGCAGGAGGCGCTGCAGGCGAAGTGGGAGGCCGAAGGCGGGCATCCGCAGGAGCGCATGATGCAGGCCATCGCGGCCGCGGAGGACGGCGTCATTGTCTGCTACGACTGCGGCGGCGACCGTCGCATCGGCCATTGCGGCGAGATGACCTGCCAGCTCGCGCGCGCCCAGGGCGCGCGCGGCATGCTGATGGCAGGTAATCTCCGTGACAGCCAGTTCATCATCAAGATGCCGGATTTCCCCGTCTTCTCATTCGGCGTCTGTCCGTTCACCGACAGCGAATGGATCATCACCGAAGTGAACGAGCCGATCTACCTTCCCGGTCATCTCAGCTACTACGTGCCGCTGCGGCCCCGGGATTTCCTCTTCGGCGACAATGACGGCGTGCAATTGATCCCGGGCGACCTGGTGGACGAGGTACTCCTGCAGGTGGAGGCTCTCTTCGAGCACGAGAACAAGGTGCGCGCGGCGCTCACCTCGGGCATGCCGGTGGCGGAAGTCTACAAGGTCTTCGGCGTGCTCTAGGCCCGCAGTCAGGCTGTCACTGTCACTCCGTGCCGGGCGCCGGCATCGACAATGCGCTGCCAGTAGATATCCGGGAGGTCCAGCCCGTCCCGGTTTCTTTTTTCGAGCGTCTTCCACTCCATCTCGCCCGGCACGAGGATCTCATCCACGCCGGGTGCCTTGCGCGCTTCCTTGGTCGCGTCGACAAGCCGGTCCGCCATGTCCCGAAACTGGGCCAGGGGCTGAAAAGCGTCGATGTTGACCGCCATGACCACGGCGGAGAAATCGGGCTGGTAGTCGGCAAGCGGTGCGCAGCTCATGCCCGACAGACCACCGGCGAGCAGCTCGATGAGGAAAAGAAAGCCGTAGCCCTTGTGCCCGCCGAAAGGCAGCAGGGCCCCGCCGCGCTGCCAATCGCCGGGATCCGTCGTCGGTTTGCCGCTTCCATCCACGAGCCATCCCGCGGGGACCGGCTGGCCCTTGTCCTGCGCAAGCATCAGCTTTGCGACGGCCGCGGCGGACGTGGCAAAATCGAAAAAGACCGGGCGATGTGCGCCGGCCGGCACGCCCCACGCGATCGGATTGCTGTTGAAACGGGGACTTATCCCCAGGTAGGGCGCGACGGTGCCGCCCGGCAGCGCGCCGGTCCCGAAGACCAGGCCCATGAAGCCGTTTTCCGCGGCACGCACGACGTATTCTCCCATCCTCCCGGTATGGGTGGAGTTGCGCACGGCGACCATGCCCAGGTCGTGCGCGCGCGCCTTCTCCATGGCAAGGTCAGTCGCCCGGTGCATGGCAACGATGCCAAGATTGAGCCCGGCGTCCAGCAGCGCCGTTGTTGCGCGTTCCCGGACGATCGTGATCTCGCCGCGCGGATGGATGGCGCCATTCTCCAGTGATTCGACATAGCCAGGTACCGCCCGCACCCCGTGGGAGTCGTGACCCACGAGGCTGGACAGGACGAGGGAACGCGCCACCTGCTGTGCCGACGCCGCGGGTGCTCCCGCTGCCGCCAGGACCTCCTCAACCACCGCGCGCAACCTTTCGCCCGTGACATGAACCATACAGCCTCCCTTCAGAATCGCGCCGAGTCCTGCACCGCCCGGCGAGCGAGGATCATCCGCGCAGCCGTGATCGTGCTTTCGTAGCCCCGCGGCTCTATTCCCGCGCGGCGGATGTAATCGCAACCACCGAGCAGCCGTTCGGCGGGCTGGAGCTTCTCCTCGATGCCCCGCACGCCTCGCTCGATGCTGTCATCAAACGACGCGTTGAAAAACCGGTCCAGGAGCCCGCGGGCATAGCGTTCTATTTCGGCGCGTTGCGCCACGGGATGGGTTGCCACGATGGCGGGAATCACCTCGGAAAACATCACCGCGGAGGCCCGGGAGCGGATACGGGGCGGCACGTCCGGGAATCGCGCGACGCCCTCGAGAAATGCGTGGTAGGAAACGAACGCATGCATGCCGTTGTGCAGGTAGAATTTGATGTCTTTCCAGACGGCGAACTGCTCGTGGGCAAGGAGGGTGAAGGCCTTTGAAAACAGGCCCCCCGTTCCGCATTGATCCGCGTCCAGTGGCAGGTAGCCGTACTCCTCGACGATCAGCGTCGTGGCGATTCCCGATGAGAGCGGAGTGAATCCCGTGTCACGGGCTTCGCCGAATCGGCACATGCGCGACATGACGGTATCCGCCCGCACGACGTGTTCCTTGAAACCCGCTGCCTGGGACTCGGCGACCCGCATCCCGTTCTCGCAGAAGAGGAGCCGGACGGGGCGCGTACGGGCATTCAGCACCGGGCGGATCGCCGCGACCACGCCGCCAAGAAAGCGCGTGCCCGTGGCGGTCAGCACGATGTCGGCATTCAGCAGGGCCTCGTTGAATGCCGCCTGCCCATCCGCGGTATCGGTGAGGGACACTGTCAAAGGGGTCGTCACGCGCACCGGCACCGCGCCGTCTTTGCCGCAGATATTCACCATGAAGCCCTGGTCGGCTTCCAGGCGTCGAAGAAGGTCCGCCTTGGGCATCGTGTCTGCCACGTGAAGCTGGTAGTCCGCCGCAAGCCGCTCGGCGAGAAAGCCCAGGCCGAGCGCGCCGGCGCCGATGATGACAGCCCGGGGACGCGCCATCAGTCCTCCCCGTTCGGGAAGAGCGCCGGCTTCAGGCCGTTTTCCACCGTGAAGAACTCGTGCGGATCGTCATCGAGCGAGTAATGCCGGGACGAGATCATGCCCTTCAGGGAAAGCCGACCGCTCGCCAGCCAGGCGAGTACTGTCTTCATGCCGTCCGTCGAGCAACCGCTCGTGCCGATGGTTTTTGCCGCGCGGTAGTGGTTGATGTCGATATTGGCGCCATCCACCAGCGCGTGCGTGCCGCCGAAGCATGCCCCGACCGCGTAGCCTTCCGCGGTGTACAGGCGCAGCATGAGGCGCTGCGCGGCGGCCGACGCATTGGCCGACACGACGTCATCGAACAGGTACGCGTCGGTGAGACGGGAAAGGTCAGCGACGATCCTGTCTTCGGCCGTCCGCGTGGCGGCGGAAGCGTCGTCGGGGGTACGCGGCGCCTCGTATACCGTCACCGTGTCGCCCAGCGTTTCCCGCACCAATCGCCCCTTGTCTGCGGAGCGCACGACAACGACGACTTTTGCCGCGCCCTCCAGCAGCGCAAGACGCGCGTAGATCATGCTCACCGTGCCCGAGCCGATGATGCACGCATTCCCGCCAGGCCGGATACCCGCCCGCATGAGGTGCCGTCCCTCGGCGTCCACGCCCACGGGGTGCGGCGTGGCGAATATGGATTCCAGGGCGCAGGCGGTCGGCTCGACGAGGCATGCCTCCTCGTCGCTGATCGTATCCGCCACGCGGAGCACCGAGCCGGACCTGATCATGGTCTCGGGCACGATCATGTACTGAGCGTAGCCGCCGTTTATCTGGAACGAGAGATTGGCGATTGGTGCGGGCACGAGCATCAGGCCATCGCGATACCGGGCGATTCTCGACTGGAAGGTCACCCTTTCGCCGGGCCTGAAGGCGAGCTCCGCAGGCGCAAGGGTCTGCCCTTCACGGTACCCGATGCCCGCCGCGAGGGTATGCACCTCCTCCCCTGCTTCCACGACCGTGGCAACAAGCTCATGACCGAGCACCACGGGGGCATAGGGATCGACGTTGGAATGGCCGGACCGGTAGATCGTCTTGTCCGTGCCGCACCGTGCGCACATCACCACCTTTGCCAGCAGGTCGCGGGGGCCGGGACGGAGGGTCAGGGTCTCTGTCGTCACGTGCCCCGGTTTCCCCTGGTAGACGAATGAGCGGGATCGATACGTGGTCATGGGTGGCTCCTCATCTTCACGGCGTGCCGAAGTCCTCGATGGCCTTCACGATGACGGGGAAGCTCTGCCGCCAGACGCCGGCCGGCACGTTTTCCGAGATCTGGATCTGGAGATGGCCGCTGTGACCGGCCTCCTGGAGAATCCGGGCTGCCGTTTCGTAGATCTGCTCCTGCGTACCCAGGTGCGCGGGAGAGGGAAAGTTCAGCAGGAGCCGCATATTCGGCCACTGGGAAAGTGCGTCCTTCGCGCTCGTATCGTTGCCGGGGGGCGGCGAGAAGGATTCCAGGCCCCCGACCTTCGACTCTCCGATTGCCTTCCACAGCGGCTTCAGCGCGCCGTCCATGTGCACGAGCACCAGGAGACCCCTTTCGGCCAGGATATCGGCCAGCTCATTGTACAGGGGCACGCAGTAGCGGCGGAAGTACGTCTCCCCGATGACGGGCGCCGTAATGTTGTCCGGGAAAACCGCGTACGGGATGGGCGCAGTGCTGATGATCTGGAAAAGCCTGCGGAGATTGCGCGTCATCAGTGACACGCATTCTTCCACGAGGTCGGGGCACTCGGAAAGATGCCAGGCGAGATTCTCAATCGACACCCATTCGATCCAGAGCTGCTGGAAGGGGGTCCGCCCCACCCACAGCGGCACCACGCCATCGTCACCCACGGCGCGCGCGATGGCCAGGTAGTCGTCCACGGTCTCGTGCAGGACCGTGTCCCGCAGGTAGCAGGCGAGTATCTCGTAGTCCTTCGGCTCCGCGACGAAATACTTCCTGACGCAGGGGGCGTCGTACGCGGGCTCGTAGAATCTTTCCTCCGTGAGAGAACCCAAAGGTGTCTGGAGAACGGTGCGTTTCCCCGGGAGACCGCCGGAGAAGATCTTTTCGCTCTGGAGCGTGCAGTTCGGTTGCTCCGCCCTGTGCACGCGCCCCCAGCGGATGATGCCCATATTCTCCCGGCCGATGACAGACCAGATGTCGGCATTGGGCGCCGCGAGGCCCACAACGATGGAGGGATCCGGGTCGGTCCTGATATTGTACTGCGCGAAAGGCACGCGGTCGTGCTCCCGGCCCTGGACGACCGCGAGCATCCTGTCGTGCATGGTCATGCGCCTGCCGGTGCTCATGCGGAGCGCGCGCCCGTCGCAATTGCATCGATCAGCTTCCGCTGCTCCGCCCCCGCGGGCTGCAGGGGAGAGACCGGCTTTCCCGAGCCAATGCCCAGGCTCGACGCGGCATACTTCACGCCTGCCACCCAGCTGATGCCGCCCAGGCACAGCCTTTCCCGCACGTAGCCGATGCGCGCCTGCTGCTTTGCAAGCTCCACCGTGTCCCGGCGCAGGCCGGCCTGGTACGCCTTGATGAATGTCGCCGGTTCGTAGTTCGCGCAGACCGGCACGATGCCGCACGCGCCGTTCAGGAGCCCTTCCGCAATGCCGTTCTCATCGCCCATGAAGGCCTTGAGCCCCACGTCCTTTCCCATGCGCACGAGCCTGTTGAAGTACTCCATGTTGCCCGAGCTTTCCTTGCAGTAGTGGATCCAGCCGCGGGAGGCCATGTCGCGGAATGTCTCCACGGCGATCTCGGAATTGGTGCACGAGGGGATATTGTACGCGATCAGCTCGCGGTCGCCGCAGGCGTCACGCGCCGCACCGAACAGCCGCAGGTGCTCCTCCGGGCTTTTCGTCGTCAGGTAAAAAGCAGGAGCAACGACGATGTTCCGGTAGCCGATCGCGACGAGGCTCTTGATCTTGTCGATTACGCGCGCGGTGGACGTGTCGATCGCGCCACCCAGCAGATCCACCTTTCCCCTGCATTCGGCGAAGGCGATCTCCACCATGCGCGTCCATTCGCGTGCGGTGAGAAGCGGTCCCTCACCTGCCGAGCCGCCGCAGAATATCCCTTGCACGCCGGCGTCAATGACGAACCGGATTGCCTTCCGGAACGAAGGCTCGTCCACCCGGTCCTCTCCGTCCACCGGCGTGATGACCGGTACGATGACACCCTTCAAATCGCTTGACACCACTGTCCTCCTCCGGCTTACGCCGACTGCTTCACGAACGAAGGCGGGTGGATACGCAGTTCCTCACCCATCTTCATGAGATTGACCACGACGTCATCGGGCAGGCTGATGCCGTCCCGAAGCGCCTCCTCCCGCTTTTCCCACTCCTTCTCACCGGGCAGATAGATGCGGTCAGCGCCCACTGCCTTCGGGGCGGAGCGTATGCTCCGTATCATGGCGTCCATGCGCGCCGCGAACACGTCCGGCGGCATCATGGCCCCGACGTCCAGTGCGATGAAAGCGTGCCCTTCATCCGTGACCTGGTCGAGGTCCAGGACCCAGCTCTTCACGTCTTTCGTCACGGAGGCGCCGGTCATGACGGCCGCGAGGACCTCGACCATGACCGCGAGGCCGTANNCGTATCCCTTGTGACCCGCCATGGGGAGAAGCGTCCCGAGGCGCGGGTAATCGGCCGTGTTTGTCGTCGGCAGCCCTTTCTCGTCGACGATCCACGTGTCGGGAATGGCTTCCCCGCGGTCCCGCGCGGCGAATATCTTTCCGGCGGCGACCGTGCTCAGTGCCATGTCCAGCAGCACGGGATGCTCCCGGCCCGCGGGCACGGCATACGCGAAGGGGTTGTTGCCGATCACGCCGCTCTGCGACCCGGGGGCCGTCATGTTCGCATCGACATTGCTCATGGCGATACCCATGAGCCCCTTCTCCGCGGCCATGTGCGCGTAGTAGCCGGCAGCGCCGAAATGCGTGCTGTGATTCACGCCGACGTAGCCGATGCCGCACGCGCGCGCCTTTTCTATCGCGAGCTCCATGCCCCGGTGCGCTGAGACCATCGCCATGGCCTTGCGCGCGTCGAGCATTGCCCAGGCGGGACCTTCCGCAGTGACGCGGGGAATGGCCTGTGCATCGATGCCGCCTGCCTTCACGCGGGCAAGATACATGCGCAGGTGCTTCGTGCCATGCGTATGCACGCCCCACGAATCCGTCGTGACAAGCACGTCGGCGGTGACCCGGGCGTCCTGCTGCCGCATGCCGCTCTTCAACATCGCCCCGACGCAGAACTCGTGAAGATCCTCGATGCGAATACGCTTCTGCGCGGGCTTTTCTGCCTGCATGATGCCTCCTCCTAGTATGCGGCGACCTGCTCGAACTCATCGAGCATGGCCATGACATTGTCGTACTTCGACCCGACGGCGATGGAATGGGATGAGCCGAGGATATAGCGACCCCCCGGTTTGCCGGCCGCTGCCGCGGCGCGGACGGCGGCGCGCACCTCTCCGACTGTGCCAGCCTGCAGCAGCTCCAGAGGGATGCCGCCCCAGAGCACGAGCTTCTGCCCGTAGGCGCGCTTGACCGCGGCGAGGTCCATACCGGCGCTCGCCTGGATGGACTGGTAGGCGTCGAAACCTGCCTCAACGTACATATCGAGAAGCGGCCAGTTGTTCCCGCAGGCGTGCTTGATGACGGCCACACCCATGACGGCCTTGACGTTTTGCACCCGCGAGGCATAGACCGGCAGGGCGAGCGCGCGGAACATCGCGGGGCTCACCATCGGGCCGCTCACGTAGGAGTGGTCCTGGCCCCAGAGGATCGCCTGGATTCCCGGGCGCACATAATAGCGATCCAGCTCGTTGGCGGCAGCGAGATTGCGCCGCGCGGCGGCCTGTGCATGTTCCGGCTCCAGCGCGTAGCTCATCAGGGTCTGCTCGGTTGTGCCCAGCTCCACGAGCCCTACCTCGGGACCGGCGCACCCGATGACGTACTTCTCGCCGAATGCGGCAACCAGCGCATCATAGACCTCGAAGCAGCTCGGGTCGGGAGGTCTCACGGCGGGCTCCACGGCCTGCGCCCCACCTGCCACTTCCCGCGACGGACCGAATTGGATGACGGTCAAGTCACGTGTCGCATCCGAGTAGCGGTAGACGTCCCCGTTGGGAAGCTCATAGGTCACATCGTCGAGCTTCCTGTACCGTACGCGGGGAAGCCCGGCGGGCGGCAGAATGGCGGTGGCCTGCGCGGCCAGATTGATCACGTCGAAGACCGGAAGCCTTCGGTGCAGCTCGATGAAGTCTTCCTTCCAGCTCTGGACCACCTCGTCGCGCCGTCCATCCCAGAATGCGATCTGGCTCTTCGCCTTTGCCCGCAGGTACGTTTCATGCCCGATCACCCTCACGACGGTGTCGCAGTCCACCGCGTATTCGCCGAGGGGAAGACGATCCGGGAGATCTCCCTTCATGACCGCGCTCACTCGCTGCCGGGACGTCATGTGCGTCGCATCTCCTACCGGGGCGCCTGGGCCTGCAGGACCGCGCGAAGAGACTTCCTGCCTTCCGCGAGGGTGCACACAACCGGACGGTCGGACGCCACGGCCTGCAGAAACTCTCTGTCCTCGTCACGGAACATGTCGTCACGATCGGTTGCGAGGCGCTCGACGGCCCATGCGCGGCTTTCCGCGTCATAGACGGAGATGGTGCATTCGTCCCAGGAGGCAAACTCCACCGTGATGGTTCCGCGCGTGCCCATGAGCTCGATCTGCCGTCGACGAGGAAGCTGGAAGAAGTCCAGGTGGACGCTCGCGACGCAGCGGTCGGGAAACTCCAGGAGCAGCTCCACGAGATCCGGCGCCTCGATGCCGATGTCGCTGAAACCCCCGTAGATGCCCTGGACGGCGCGTACATCCTGGCCGGCGTACCAGATTGCAAGGTCGATGTCGTGCATCAGCTCGAAGGCGCCATTGTACTTCGCGAGGTACAGGCTGCGATAATCGGGGCGGATGTCCGGCAGGTGNNCACAGGCCGACCATGAACTTCCGGCCCGCGCGGGCAACCAGGTCGGCCAGCTCGTCGACGCCGCGCAGGTCCGCCGACAATGGCTTCTCGGAGAACACATGGCAGCCGGCCGTGATGGCCTGCGTCGCCTGCGCGACGTGCAGCGCCGGCGGCGTGCAGAGAAAAACCACGTCGGGCGCAAGGGCCACGCCCGCTTCGAAGCTGTCGGCAACCTTGTCGAAACGCGCGTCGCGCGCGGCTGCCTCCACCTGGCCCGGCACCGGATCGCACGCGTACAGGGTCTTCACGCCGATCTGGCGCAGCACGCGCGCGTGCCGCTTGCCGATCGATCCGCACCCCACGACGAGCGTCCGCAGATCCTTCCAATCACTCACGACAGGGCTCCTTGCTCAGACCGAGATCGGGTAGCGACCGTAATCGAATGTTGCTTCGCGCATGGCCCGATAGTTTTCCGGCAGCACGTAGTCGGCAATGCCCGGATTGGCACCCACGGCGTACCCGCCCCCCGGCGCAATGTCACGGATGCGCTGCCGTACCTGCTCACGGACTTCCGCCGGTGTTCCCCGGGCCAGGATGTCCATGTCGATATTTCCGATCAGCGCGAGCTTCCTTCCGAATTGCGCCTTCACCTCGTTGATATCCATCGCCTTCGGCTCGATCGGGTGAAGGGCGTTGACCCCGAGTGCAATGAGGTCGGGGATGACCTCCCAGAGCCTGCCGTCCGAGTGATACGCGAATGGCATGCCTGCCTCATGGCTGATCGATGCAAGCTGCTCCATCCAGGGAAAGAGGTACTGCCGGTAGACGGAGGGTGAGACGATGGTGGATTCCGTGTAGGCAAGATCGTCACCGTACCAGATCGCTTTCACGCCC
>PMDT01000128.1 GCA_003154555.1 Spirochaetaceae bacterium | reverse complement strand
AAGCAGGAGCGCCTGCAGGTCCCAGGCGAAGCGGCCGACGGCGTCGGCCCGCGCGACCCCGGTGAGCTTTTCCGCGGCGGGATTGAACTCCACGATGCGCCCCTGCTCGTCGGTGAGGGAGAATGCCTCGGTGGCCTGCTCGAAGAAGGCGCGGAGCTTTTCCTCGCTGTCGCGCAGCTTCTTTTCCATTTCCGCGCGCGTCGTGACGTCCCGCACGACGATGCACCGGCCTCGGAGCCGGCCGGCCACATCCACGACGAGCGAGACGTCGATTTCGAAGACCCCGTCGGCGAGCGCGACCTCGCGGTGGGATTGCCGCGTCGACGACCTCGCCAGCGGCTCCAGCACTTCTGCCCAGGGGGAGCCGAGCCGACGGATCTCCGTCGCGGCCCCGGCGGCCCCTCCGAAAAGGCGCCTGCCCGCGGGATTGCAGTCGCAGATGCGGGACTCCGAATCCAGCACGAGCACCGCCTCATCGAGACTGGTGAAGACCAGCGACCGGGCAACGGGAAGAAGCGCGAAGAACCTGGTGCCATACAAGGCGCTCGCCGCCAGGACGCCCGATACCGGCAGGGCAACAGGATAGAAAGAGATCCCTGAGCCGGGCCGGATGCCCATCTGGAAGAGCAGGTCAATCAGACCGGGGATGATATTCGAAATGATCAGGATGATCGTCTGCGGCCGATGCGTCGTCTGGGGGGAGCGCAGCGTCGCCGTCATCACCATGAGACTGGCAATGCCCAGGCCGTAGCAATAAAAAAGGTGGACGAGGAACCAGGGACCGTTCTGGAAACCAAGCACCCCTTGACCTGCTGCGGTCGCGGGCATCTGGTAGTTGAACCTGATCCACGCGGGATGGATACCGGTGAGCGACAGGAGCACCGTGATCGCCGGCACGATGCTCACAAGGATCACGAATCGGGAAGAGATACGGAATGGCGTTTCCGTCCGTCGGACGGCAACGAAAAACCACGCCAGGGGTATCAGGGCGGAAGGCGCCAGCAGCAGGCGTGCCGCCACGATCTTCTGCGGGAAGCTCGTCGAATAGATCTCCATTGCATAGAGCGCCGCCATGGCTGCGCAGAGGATGATGAACGATGCAAAGGAAAGCGCCGAGGGTCCCCGGGTGAACAGCCATCCATACAGGCCGAGGCTGAGCAACGCTATTGCGCTGGACGCGAGCACGAAGCTGATGCCGATCAAACGTGCCTTTCCTTGCCGCGGCCCGCGCAGCTTCGCTGTCAGGCTGCAACTTCAGTGTATCGCTCCTGTCCTTGATGTCAAGAACGCGCATGGCCTTCGCGCCGGGACCGGGCGGACACGACGCGGGCTCAAGCTCACGGGGACAGGTCAATTGTGCCGCCGTCGTGATTGTCGTCGTGATAGGTCGTGAGATCAGCCGCACCGGAATAGGCGACGATGAAGCTCACTTTCCTGTCGACGACGGGCAGCTTGCCGGCAGGGACGTGGAACTCGACAGTGGTCGTGCCACCTGCCTGGCTCACAGCGAAGCTGTCGGCGAATCGCGTCACGCTCTCCTGGTGACTGTGCCCCGAACCGACCTGCTCGCTGAAGACTGGCTTCCCGTCGGCGACACAGCCCATGAAGATGTGAGCGCCGTCCATGACCACGGAGCCCAGGCCGATGCCCACCCA
Source organism: Spirochaetaceae bacterium (assembly GCA_003154555.1). Taxonomy (GTDB): domain Bacteria; phylum Spirochaetota; class Spirochaetia; order SZUA-6; family Fen-1364; genus Fen-1364. The sequence continues at coordinate 7,457 of PMDT01000128.1, read as the reverse complement.
GCCGGTTGTCGCCGCCGTCACCGCAAGTGTGAGCCCGCCAATTCCGTCCGGCTGATAGAAAACGGTGATCGCGTCATAGTCCAGCGAGATCGACTTGCCGTATTCACCCGGCGAGGCCTTTCCGTCCACCGTCGGGTTCGACCAGGCCGCCGTGGATGCCATCAGGGCCAGAAATATCGCTGCTGCTCTCTTCATGAAGCCCCTTCCTTATCAGAAGATACGGGGGAAACCACTCGATGGTTTGCCCCCGCTTTCCTTCGGCCCGTCGGTCTCAATTCGTGGACACCAGCCCGTCGGGGCTTATCGCGTACTCCTTGATCGTGACCTGGTCGGTCTTCAGATCGATGCTCACGGTGCGGAATCCAAGGCCGCGGTACGGATGCGCGGGATCCCACGGAAGGGGATTCGGGCTTGCGACCGAGCCGGGCGCCGGCAAGGGAAACATCATGCCAGGGGCCGCGTACTGGGTGAATCCGTCGCCGTCATCCTCACGCACCTGGTGGATATGACCGTAGAAGAGCCTCACATTCTTGAACGGCTTGAAGAGTGCAAGCGCGCTCGCCCCGTCCTTTGTCCGCCAATCCCACGCGGCATAAACATCGATCAACGGCCGGTGCGCAAAAACGATGATTTGGGAGCTCTTAGTGTAGGTCTGCAACACGTCCGCCAGCCACTGGAGCTGGGCGTCGCCCAGGCTGCCATCCGGCGTCGACACATTGTCCAGCACGATGAAATGGACGCCCTTCACGTCGAACGCATAGTGCGGCTCCCCGAAATACTCGCGGTAGGCCTGCGCGTTGTCCAGGGCCGCGTCATGCTCGCCGGGGATGAACTTGATTGTCTTGACGCTCAGGTCGGCGATGATCCCTTTGAACTCCGCCATGCGCTGCCGGCGGACCGCCGGGTCATTCGTCGTATGGGTCTCATCGCCCGTGAAGATCAGAAAGTCGGGATTGCCCTGCAGCGTGTTGATCTCCGCCACCCCCTTTTTCAGGGTGCCCGCATAGTCCGGGTTCACCTTGGGATTGTTGAAACCCCAATGGGTGTCGGAAACCTGGATGAAGAAGAGCGTCCCGCTGTCCGCGGCCTGTGCTGACGCCGCCCCGGCCATGGTGAGAAGAAGGGCAAGCGCGAGCAGAACGCGCCGTGGCAGACGGCCCGTCGTGTGCATGGAGGTATCTGGTTGCATTCGATCATCTCCTTGATACCTGTTACACCGAAGCGGCGCGTCCGGATCACATTCCTTTTCACGTTGACAGCGGCAGGCGGCCGCGCATACCATGGGCGTATCCAGGAGGAGCATATGGCCAAGTCAATCAAGGGCTCGAAAACCGAGCAGAATCTGCTCAAGGCATTTGCCGGAGAATCGCAGGCGCGCAACCGCTATACCTATTTCGCGAGCGCGGCGCGCAGGGAAGGCTTGGAGCAGATCGCGAACATCTTCCAGGAAACGGCCGACAACGAAAAAGAGCATGCAAAGGTCTTCTTTTCACACCTCGAAGGCGGAGACCTGGAAATCACCGCGACATATCCCGCCGGGGCAATCAAGGAAACGAAGGCGAATCTCGAGGCTGCCGCTGCCGGAGAAAAGATGGAGTGGACGACTCTGTACCCGGATTTCGGAAAAATCGCGCGGGAAGAGGGATACCCTGAGGTGGCCCGGTCATTCGAGCAGGTCGCCAAGGTGGAGAAATTCCACGAGAGCCGCTATCGCAAGCTTTTCGACAATGTCTCGCAGGGTGAGGTCTTCAAGCGAAAAACTGCCGTGAAATGGCACTGCATCAACTGCGGCTACATCTTCGAAGGTACGGAGCCTCCGAAGGAATGTCCGGCCTGCAGGCATCCCCAGGCCTTCTACGAGGTCCTTGCCGAGAATTACTGAACCTGCCCCGGCCCCGGCGTCGCTCGGAACGGACACCTGCCCGTCATGCGTCGCCGGGGGGTCCTTGACTTCTGACCCCCCGGGTCCTATGACGGCCTATGCCCTCCAATCCGGTTCTCGGGGTCGACATCGGCTCCGTCGCCATCTCTGCTGCTCTCCTGCGACCAGGGGCGGGCATAGAGAAGGCGTTCCACCGGATTCACAAGGGCCGAATCAACGACACGCTTCGCGCCATCGCCGCCGATATAGGTCCTGTTCCACTTTCGGGTATCGCTTCCACGTCCTCAGGCTCGTTCTCGATCGCAGGAGCGAAGTTCTTCGATCCACAGTGTTCCCTGATCGCCAGTTGCCGCGCTTTTTTCCCGGACGCACGGTCCATTATTTTCGTTGGCGGAGAGAAGTTCGGCCTCATCCGGCTGAGCGAGACAGGGGCTTACCGGGGCGCGCGCACGAGCTCGTCGTGCGCGGCCGGCACGGGAAGCTTCCTGGACCAGCAGGCGCGGCGCCTCGGATTTGCCGGTGTGGACGAGCTCGTCCGCCGTGCGCTCGCCTGCACCACGACGCCTGCGAAGATATCGACGCGCTGCGCGGTCTTCGCACGCACGGACCTCGTGCATGCGCAGCAGGCGGGTCACTGCCTGGAGGAGATCTGCGACGGGCTGTGCCGGGGGCTTGCCCAGAATATCGCCGACACGCTGCGCGGCGGTGAGCCTCTTCAAGGGCCGATCGTTTTCGCCGGCGGCGTCGCCCTGAACGAAGCGGTGCGTCGTCACCTCGAGCACATCCTGGGCGCGCCGCTGCTCCGCCACGAGCACGCGCAGGCATTCGGCGCGGCAGGCGCCGCATTGAGCTATGCGGAGGAAAATGCGAACGGCACGGCCATCTCACTCGGTCCTGATGCACTGCGCACCGGCAGTGGCGACGCAAAAAGCTATTACTACGAACCATTGCCGATCCCCGCATCCGAAGGGAGAAACGGCATGCGCCTGTTCAGCGCCGGCAGCTTTTCCGCCGCGCATCCCGTCGAAGTTGAGGTCTATGCGACGAACGTGGCAGGGACAGTTCCCGTCCATATGGGGATCGATGTCGGTTCCACCTCGACAAAGGCCATCCTCATCGACGGCGCGCGCCAGCCGGTCGCCGGTTTCTACACGCGCACCCAGGGCTCCCCGCTCACCGCCGTCCAGGCGATCTGCGAGGCCGTGGAGGACATGCAGGACCGGCTCTCGGTCTCGCTCGAATTCCTCGGGGTGGGAACGACGGGGGCGGGCAGGAAGTTCATCGGCTCGCTGGTGAAGGCCGACCTCGTGGTGGACGAGATCACGGCCCATGCACGCGCCGCGTACGAGCTCGACCCCGCCGTAGACACGATCATCGAGATCGGCGGCCAGGACGCCAAGTTCACAACCGTGCGGGACGGCATGGTGACTTTTTCGCACATGAACACCGTCTGTGCTGCGGGGACGGGCAGCTTCCTGGAGGAGCAGGCGGAAAGGCTCGGCTGCAGCCTTGCGGATTATGAGCAGAGGGTCCTTGGCGCGCGCGCGCCCCTGTCAAGCGACCGGTGTGCCGTTTTCATGGAGCGCGACATCAACAATTTCCTCGCGCAGGGTTTTTCCACGGAGGAGATACTCGCCGCGGCGCTGCACAGCGTGCGGGAGAACTACATGGGCAAGGTGGCGCGGGGCGCGGCGATCGGAAGCCATATCGCATTCCAGGGGGCGACGGCGCGCAACAAGGCACTGGTTGCCGCGTTCAGCGAGGGCCTGGGAAAGCCTGTGAACGTGTCGCGCTACTGCCACCTGACCGGTGCGCTCGGCGCGGCCCTGCTGCTTGCCGAGTCAGGGAGCCGGCGCACGACATTCCTCGGCCTCGCGGCGCTGCGGGAGCCCATTCCCGTGCGCGCGGAGACCTGCACGCTCTGCGGCAACCACTGCCGACTGCGCATCGCCACCATCGGCAGGGAGACGGTGGCGTATGGATTCCTCTGCGGGAGGGACTACGATCAGCGCAGGTTCGTCGACAGGAACACCTCGGGCTTCGATCTCCTGAGGGAAAGGCGCGCCGCATTCGCCTCGGCGGCGGAGATTGCCGGACCGATTCCGTCGGATGGCCCGGTGATCGGCATACCTGCCGCGCTGGGGCTTTATGGGCATCTCTCATTGTGGAAGCGCTTCTTCGCGCTCCTGGGCATCCCGACGGTGACGACGGAGGGCCTGGAGGGGAGCATCGATGCCGGCCGCGAGGTGCAGGGTGCCGAGTTCTGCGCGCCGCTTGCCGCACTGCACGGTCATGTGAAGTTCCTGCGTGAAAAGGCCGACTGGATATTCCTCCCTGTGCTTCTGGAAGAGGCGCGGTCGAACGGCAAGGGCACACTCCTGCACTGCTACTACACGCAGTACAGCTCCGCACTCGCCTCCGGCATCAGCGACGACGGATTGAGGGACCGCTGCCTCATGCCCCAGGCGAGCTGGACGCGCTGGCGCGGCAGGACGAAAAAGGAGCTGTACGACGTCCTGCGGCGGAAGGGGATGCGCTACCTCCCGCGCTGGGCAGTCTCGCTGGCCTTCGAGCAGGCGAGCGCGGAACATGACAAAGCGCTGCGGCGGCTGCAGGAAAGGTTTCGCGAGGAAATGGCTTCCTCCACGGCACCGTGCGTCGTGCTCCTGGGCCGTGCCTACACCGTGCTCAGCCCCGAGATGGGAAAGGGTATTCCGGCGATATTCGCGAGCCTCGGCGTGAAGGCATTCTACCAGGACATGGTGCCCTACGGGCCTGCCGACGTCGAATCCATCGCTCCCCTGCTGGACATGGTGCACTGGCTGAATGCCGCCAGGATTCTCGAGGTTGCCTGCGTGGCTGCCCAGACGCCGAATCTCTACCCGGTCTTCGTCACCTCATTCAAATGCACGCCCGACAGCTTTGCGCTGGAGTATTTCAAGCGCATCCTCGACGCGAAGAACAAGCCGTACCTGATTCTCCAGCTCGACGACCACGACTCGACCCTTGGCTACGAGACGCGGATCGAGGCAGGCGTCGCGTCGTTCAGGAATCACGCCATGCGCTCCTGGCGCGTTGCCCGGCGGATCGCGGGGATGCGGGGGGGCGGCGGCGCGGCGCAACCGCGCATGGAAGGGGCCCTGCCGATCGTGCCGCACCGGTTGAGCCGACTGGGGAGCAGGACGCTCCTCTTTCCCAACTGGGACGGCTTGAGCAATCCGCTCCTCGTGGCCAATCTCCGGCGCGAAGGCATCGACGCACGGCTGCTTGACGAGGATGAGCTTTCCATCCGCGCCGCGATGCGGCACAACACGGGCCAGTGCCTTCCCCTGAACATCATCGTGCAGGAAACGATCGAGTACGTGGATCGTCACGGTCTTGAGCCCGCGCGCACTGCGGTGTGGGTGCCCGTGAGCATCCTGCCGTGCAATCTGGGGATGTTCACGCCCTTCATCAAGAGCCTGCTGCAGGCCGAAGGTCGCGGCATGGGGGATATCGAGGTCTACAAAGGCGATTTCTACTATTCCGATATCTCCCTGCGGGCAACAATCAACGCGTACAAGGCATTTCTGGCGGGAGGACTTCTGCGCCGCGTCGGCTGCCGCATAAGGCCGTACGAGACGGAGCCCGGGGCAACCGATGCGGCCATCGCCCGCGCGCTGGGCATCCTGGTTACCGCGTTCGAAACGGGAAGCTCCCGTGGGGCTGCCATGCGTGCCGCCGCCGCCCTTTTCGACGCCATCCCCGTGAGCGGCGAGCGCCGACCGCAGGTGGCGATATTCGGCGACCTGTACGTACGGGACAACGACGTGATGAGCCAGGACCTCGTCCGCGCGATAGAGCGCGCCGGCGGGGAGGCGATTACGACCCCCTACACGGACTACGCCGCGATCGTCGTTCATTCCGTGTTTCAGCAGGTTGCCCTCTCCGGCGATCACCTCGGCGCGGCCCGCTATCGTCTGATCTGGAATCTCGTGGACGCCATGGGACGCGGGTATCGACGTCATTTCGCGCGCTTCCTGGAGCCCGAGACGTTTCCCGACGGCAGCGACGACCAGGGCTTCCTGCGGCGTTTCGGGCTGCGCACCGAGCACAACGGGGAGTCATTCGAGAATCTTTTGAAGATCCTCCATATGACCCGCGCGCACCCGCGTCTGGCCCTCTACGTGCAGGCAAGTCCCGCATTCTGCTGCCCCTCCATGGTGACCGAGGCGATGAAGCGCGACATCGAGCGATTCACCGGGGTGCCGGTGGTGAGCGTCACGTACGACGGCACAGGCCAGTATCGTAACGACGTGATCGTGCCCTATCTGAAATATGCGCGCGCCCGTTCGCTCCCTTGATGGAAGGAGCCGAACTCGCCTATTCTCGCAGGCACGTGGCCATGCTGCGAGACGAGCCGCTCACTCTGCCTGAAGAGCTTTCGCCCGGCGACGACATGGAGATCGTACTCTCCACCGGTCGCAAGGCGTCCGTGCGCCGCTATGCGGTGCTCTTCACGCCCTGCATGGAGCGGCCGACCATCGGCATGGATCGCCTCTACTCCGCAAAGCAGCTCGTGCTCGTCGACAAGCAGGCGACATTTCCGGAGATCGCCGTGCTCGGCCTCTTCCAGAGGAGCGGATGGCAGGGGGCATGGTCGGACAACGCGCACCGCAAATACTTCGACCGCATGCCCAACCAGAGCAAGGGCATCTCCCTGGACACGTATGCGAACCAGACCGTCGCGCGGATCGCGGAGAACAACGACAAGAGCAAGGCGGGGTGCTGGGACCTCATCCTCTGGTCGGATCGGAGGATCGTATTCGTCGCCGTGATTCCCGCATCCGCAGGCAAGGCTATGAGCGATTCGCATGTGCGCTGGATGACGGCGGCCCTCAAGACCGGCTTTTCCGCGGGGCAGTTCGTGGTGGTGGAGTGGGATCACCGCAAGGTGGCCGCGCGCAGGAAGCGGCACGGCGCTCATGGCCCGGAGGCACCGGGGTGATCCGCTACGATCATGCGGGGCCGGACGACATCGCCGTCATGCGCGAGCTTTTCAAGGAATACGGGCTGTCACTCGGCATCGATCTCTCGTTCCAGGGCTTCGACCACGAGCTGGAGACGCTCCCCGGCGCTTACGCGCCGCCGGGCGGCGCCGTGATCATTGCGCGGCAGGAGGGTGCACCCTGCGGATGCATCGCGCTGCGCAGGATCGACGACCACACCTGCGAGATGAAGCGGCTTTACGTGCGCCCGGGGAGCCGGGGCGAGGGGGTCGGAGCCGAGCTCGTGAGAAGGATCATTGAGACCGCGCGCGGCCTTGGCTACGCGGCGATGCGCCTGGACACCCTGCCGTCAATGAAGAGCGCGGTCTCGTTGTACCGTTCGTTCGGCTTTGCGGAAATTCCGGCCTACATCTACAATCCGATTCCCGGCGCACTGTTCATGGAGAAGTCCCTGTAGCGTCCATTCAGGGCGAGGCGAGCGCGCGCACCGAGTCCTTGAACCTGCGTCCCCTGTCGAACTCATTGAGAAACATTCCAAATGATGTGCACCCGGGGGAGAAAAGCACCGATGCGTGACCCGTCCCGGC
>PMDT01000377.1:949-2617 GCA_003154555.1 Spirochaetaceae bacterium | reverse complement strand
GCCGAAGAAATCCTGTAGCGCGGATGCGATCCAGGGCGGCTTATCTGGTTCGTAGTGCACCGGGAGTTTTCTGCCGCCGGGCAGGACAATGTGTTCGGGAGTTTCGCGCCGCAACAGATCCCGCTGCCGGGAAGTCAATTCCGAGAGAAGGGGAGCGAGCACCGAGGTTCGTTTTAGTTCCTCGATGCTTCTCTTCCCAACGCAACAGGCAGCTATGGCGGCCTCGATTTGACTGTCGTTGGGAAGGCGCACGCCGGCCGCCGGAAAGTGATGGGCCAGAAGCGCTATGCGCGCCCGCAAAGCGGGCACTTGCTCTCCATCGCTGAGGAGCGTCAATCCGCGAGAGCGCGCCCTGTCGAAGAGGATTTGAGATACTGCGTCCGACGCCTGAGCCGGGCGCACGGATTCCTCGAGCACCAGATCCCGATACAGAATCTGGCTGGCCTCNNCGACGGCGGACGCGAGCCTGATCAGGACGCCTGAGCTGTCGCGTGTGCCTTTGCTTCCCGTTCTCTGCTCTGCGTCCACGGCCACGATGAGCGGGGCCAGCTGGACTACGCTGGTGTCGGCGAGCCTGCCGGTACCTCCGCTCGCGAGCAGGAACTCCGATTGCCCCGGCGCGCGTCGCCTGGCAACGCGGTCCGGGAAGGCAGACAACGTTGCGGCCATGAGTGCCTCCGCCTCATCCTGGTTCCGCGCGGCTCTATTCCCGGTTTTGATCAATCGGCAGAGCTGCCCGCGCGCGCGACCGGCGGATTCGACGACGCGTGGATCGAGTCCCAAGAACCGTTGATGCCGCGGCTCTCCATGAGCGCTTTCAGCTTCACGAAACAGTTCCATCCGTTCGAGCAAGTCGGACGGTCCAGCGTGGACCTTACTTCGAGGTGCCGCAGGTCGCCCCAGATCGCTCCGGGCTTCGAGCCGCAGGTCGCGCTCTCCCAGCAGTGCTGCGAGCAGGCATGCCTGCTCCGCGACGCCGAGCTTCTCTCCTTCGACGATCAGGCGGGCCAGGCGCGGATGAACGGGAAAGCGCAACATCTGCCTTCCGGCTTGTGTGAGTGCTCCGCCGGCGTCGAGAGCGCCAAGCTGAGCGAGTAGGTCTTCAGCGGCCCGCAACGACGTCTCCGAAGGCGCCTCAAACCAGGAAAATGAGCGGAGATCGTGGATTCCGGCGCCGTGAAGCGTGAGAACCGATTCCGACAGGTCCGCGCGCTTGACCTCGGGGATGTCATGTTCCGGGCGTGATTCAAAATCATGGCGCGTGTAGAGACGCAAGGCGCGTCCGTTCCGCGTTCTGCCGGCACGGCCCGTTCGCTGAATCGCAGAGGCTTTGCTCACCTTTGCCAGAGAGAGGGTGGGAAGGCCGCTCCAGGCGGAGTGACCTGCCACGCGGGCGAGGCCGGAATCGATTACGGCAGCGACTCCCGGAATTGTCACGGAAGTCTCCGCGACGTTTGTCGCCAGGATTAGTTTCCGCCGGTCTGCGGGCTCCACGGCTCGTGCCTGTGCAGCGGCGGGAAGATCGCCGTGCAGGGGAAGCAGGAGCAGGTCCGGTCTTGTGGCCAGGTCTCCCAGGATTTCGGAGGCCATCCGGATCTCGGCAGCCCCCGGAAGAAATACCAGCACGTGACCATCAAGTTTTTCCTCGAGAAGTTTGAGGACCGCTCC
>PMDT01000377.1:0-936 GCA_003154555.1 Spirochaetaceae bacterium | reverse complement strand
GTTCGTGGAATTCGTCGAGGATGACAATCGATACTCCCGGCAGACGCGGATTCTGCAGGATCATGCGCGAGAAGATGCCCTCGGTGACGAACCGGATGCGTGTATCCGGACTCGCGACGTTTTCGAATCGAATGGAGAAGCCAGCCGTCTGACCGACGCGCTGCCCAAACTCGGAGGCAACGCGCGCCGCCGCCAGTCGAGCCGCCAGCCGTCGTGGCTCGAGAATAAGGATTTCTCCGTGGCTTGCGAAACCCTCGTCATGCAGAAACCTGGGTATGCGCGTCGTCTTGCCCGCCCCCGGTGGAGCGCACACAATCAAGCCGCCACGAGCCCGCAAAGCCGCGACAATTTCGGGGTGCGACGCATCAATGGGCAAAACTTCGAGTGGAGTCACGCTGGGAAATCAATATTCAACAATGCCGGTTAGCGAGCCGTTCACTTGACGGCGGGCGCGGGAACCTTGCGCAACACTCTTCTCAGCTCATGGATCTGGCGCCGGACCGCCTTGAGTTGCAGGTGGTCATGGGCTCCCAGAGCGACATCTCTGCGCTTTTTCAGTTCATTGAGTTGCGCCTTGATCTTGCTCTTGTCAACCCCGGTTGGTGGAGCCTTACGGTGATGCACGTGAGCTTCGATATTCAGGGCTTTGCACAGGGCTACCAGGAGATGCTCCTTGTTTAGCTGCGTGTATCCCTTCACCGCATCGTGCTCGATGCCTTTAGCGATCTCGCGAAGGTCTGCGACCGTCATCTCTTTGAGTTGCTCATAGGTGTATGGCATGGCCTGGATTCTCCTTTCAGGACGCCGGCAGCATCTGAGTGCGCAACCGGAATCAGCTGATTGGTAATCTTATCATCAAGTGCGTTGCGAATATCAATGGTCCTCCACAGCTACGGATCTTCGAGAGAGGCTCGTGATCGTGGTCGTGATCGTAAT
>PMDT01000369.1 GCA_003154555.1 Spirochaetaceae bacterium | reverse complement strand
TACATGCGGTGGTAGTCCTTCTTCGGATAGTTGGTTTCGATACCGGGGTCGAGAAAGTGCGCGGGGTCGAGATCGCTCCAGTAGGTCTTCCTGCATTCGACGATCAGCTCCGCCTCCTCGAAACCGGGCGACCGGATGGACGAGCAGGGGATCGCGGTGAGGCCGGCCGCCGCCGCCTTGTCGCCGTCGCGGCCCGAGTGGCTTCCGCAATAGGAGAGCTTCCCGCGGTGCTCCTCGGGAAAGGCGGAGAGGGAGAAGCTGTCCGCGCGCTCGATGACCTGCCACGTGTGACGGGTCGGCCGCACGACGATCATCGCCAGGGGCATTCCCCACATCACGCCGAAGCCGCCCCAGCCGACTGTCATGCAGTTGTAGTCCCTGCCCGCGAAGTCGCCCGTTGCGAGGAGCAGCCACTGCCGCTCCCACGTCCGCGTGACGGGAACGAGGAAAGACTCAATGGGAATGGTGCTGCGGATCATGCGGCCTCCTGAGGCGTTTCGCCGGCCGGGCCGGCCCCCTCGATGTCTTGCTTGACTTTTTGCGGGAGTGACGCTTTCAATGGAAGCACATGAAACAGCATGTATGCAAGGGAGACCATCAAGGGCACCTCTGCGTCCTCGCCAGCCAGGGGCAGCTCCGGGCCGTTACACAGCTCGCGCGCGCTCCACGGTTCATCTGCTTCAACTGCGGACGGGTGGCCGACTGCGACACGAATCTCTGCAATCCGATGCCCGTCGAGTCCTGAACGGAGCCTTCCGTTCCCTCCCGCGCTCGATCTGCGGCAAATTGACAGGGCGAGGTCCATCCTCTACCCTTGCAGAGAGGCGATATGCGATTTCCCCCGTTGGACCGGTCCTTCACGGGAATCTCTGTTCCCGTGGCGGCCCTGCGCACCGCCGCAGGCTGCGGCGCAGGGGAATTTGCCGACCTGCCTGTCCTGGCGGCGTGGTGCCGAAGCGTCGGGCTCGACCTGGTCCAGCTCCTGCCCGTCAACGATACCGGCGCGGACAGCTCGCCATACAGCGCGCTTTCGGCGTTTGCGCTCCATCCGCTCTACCTGCACCTGCAAACGGTGCCGGGTGCCGCTGCGCACGGCCGCGCCATCGACCAGTTCATCGCGGAAACTCCCGCGCGTGAGGCCGCGACGAATGGCCGGTTTGCCTATCGCGCCGTTCGTGAGTTCAAGCTCTCCATCGTGGATCGAATCTACCAGGACAATGCCGCCGCCATAGGATCGAACCCGGCGTTCGCCCGCTGGCGCACCAGGAATCCCTGGGTCGTTCCCTACGCGGTCTTCACGGCGCTTCGAAAGCAGAACAGCGCCGCAATGTGGTCGACGTGGCCCGCCATGGCGAACCCTCGCGCCGATGAGATCGAGGCTTGGTGGGCATCCAACCCGTCTTTGTGCATGCCTTCCGCCTGGGTGCAGTTTCTGCTGGAAAAGCAGCTCAAGGAGGCGTCGCACGCGATGGAAGACATGGGTGTCTTCCTGAAAGGCGACATCCCGATCCTCATGAGCCCGGAAAGCGCCGACGTCTGGGCGCATCGGGGGTATTTCGACCTCGGCGCTCGCGCGGGGGCCCCACCGGACATGTTTTCCCCCGACGGCCAGAACTGGGGTTTTCCCGTCTACGATTGGGAGGCACTGCGGCAGGACGGCTATGCCTGGTGGAAAGCGCGGCTGCGACAGGCCGGCAAGTTTTTTCACGCCTTCCGGATCGATCATGTGTTGGGCTTTTTCCGCATCTGGCGCATTCCACGGGGAGAGCTTTCCGGCCTCCTGGGCAGGTTCTCCCCTTCGCGGAGCATGACCTCCGCTGAGCTCGCGACTATCGGCTTCGACAATGCAAGGGTCCGCTGGCTCGCGCTCCCCCACCTGAGCGGGAGAGAGCTTGCCGACGGTCTCGGCGCAGAGGCTGCGAGGGTGGCCGGGCTCCATCTGAAACGAGTCGGAGCTGAGGACCTTTACAATCTCCGGGACGAGATCGACGGCGAGCGGGTTATCGCTGCACTCGACGAAGCCCCGGAAGTGAAGCGCTTCCTTCGCTCCTGGCATGTCAACCGCACGCTCCTCGCTGACGACGGCGTCTATTATCCCGCCTGGTATATGGAGCAGAAGAAAGGCTTTCAGAGCCTTTCCCCGGCCGAGCAGGAATCGCTGCGGACGCTTGCCCGCCGGAAGAGGGAGGATTCGGAGCAGGAGTGGGAGCGACGCGGAGAGGAGCTTCTGCGCACCCTGCAGACGGCAACCGACATGCTGGTCTGCGCGGAGGATCTCGGCGATGTCCCCCGCTGCGTGCCACGGGTGCTCTCCCGCCTGGGCATCCTGGGCCTGCGCATCGCGCGCTGGTCCCGCGCGTATGACACCGCACCCGCGGGATCGCCTGCGCCTTTCATTCCGCCGTCCGGCTACCCGCGTCTCAGCGTCTGCACGCCGTCGGTCCACGACACCTCCACCATTCGCGGATGGTGGGAAGAAGAGGCGGCAGAACGCGAGCTTTACCACGCGTCACTCGCCACCGGGGAGGCATGCCCACCCCACGTGACGCCGGCACTGTTGCATCAAATCCTCGCACACTGCTGTGATGCGGCAAGCATCCTCGTCATGTTCCAGATCCAGGACGTCCTGGACCTCGATGAGGGCCTCTGGTCGGCCGATCCGCGCGTCGACCGGATCAATGTGCCGGGCACACTGAACGAAGCGAACTGGACGTGGAGGATGCCGCTCGCCATCGAGGCCCTGGAGAGCCGCACGAAACTTTGCAACGATGTCCGCACGCTCGTGCGGAAGCGGCGCGCAACTCCGCCAGGAGCGGACGGCGCGGCAGGGAAGGAACAACCATGAGCGGCACAGCGGGTGAGTATTCCTTCCCCCTCTGCCTCGCGGCGCGCCGCCGCTATGA